>CAJBHN010000423.1 GCA_903952805.1 uncultured Myxococcales bacterium
ACCCTGCGGGTGGGTGCATGTCTTCAACGTGGTCGACGACGGCACCGAAATGCCGCCCGATGGGACCGGACTACACGGGTGTCGAACCGGTGCAATCACCGACGGTGGGCCGCTGTTGCTGAGGGCCGCGCGTCACCCTATCGGCGGCCATGGTCAAGAAGCTGCAGCCCGTCCAGGGTGGTTCGGTGCCCGAATTCACCAACGCCATGGTGGCGTTCGCGGCGGATTTCCATCCGGGCAGCACATCAAGTGCCCTGCACCAGTGGAGCCTGCCCCATGTGCGTTCCGGGCTCGCCATCTACGAGACGCCCCTGCGCCTCATCTATTTTGCGCTCCAGGAGAGGAGCCCGCGGGCCGCCCGCTGCCTGTTGAGCATCCTCAACGCTGGCGCTGTGGGCATCACCCTCGGCGTGGCGATGGTCGACTATGCCGTCGACGACCACGCGGGCCCCGTGCTGGCCGCCGGCCTCGCGGGCATGCCGCCGCCGGCGTGGCCTCCCCCGTCGTCGTCCGTCGAAAAGCGCCTCATTGCCATCATGGAAGGGCCGCACGGCCACATGATGCGCATGCCCCTTGAGTCCCTCGTCGAACTCGCTGGATGTCCCCCGCAGCCTGGTCTGGCGGCGGCCCATGAACCCCTCAGTGTCGCCGTTCGGGGGCCACTGGTGATGCCCTTGTTGGATCCGGCCTTGACGGTGCTGGCGGCGATCAGCGGTGGCGCCCGGGAACCCATTCGCTGGCCCATCCGCGTCGACGACAGCAGCGAATACCGCGACGAAGTCGAGGCCTTCCTGGCGTTTGCCGCCGAGGCCCGGGGCGACCGCATGGCCTCGCTGGTGGCCACCGTCCACCGGGCGGAGTTCACCGACACCGGCCTGATCGTGTGGACGATGGTCGGCCGCCGGATGTCCGAGGTGCACCTGTCGCTGCACCGGCGCACATCCCAACCGGGCTACCTCGAGCGCGCCGCCGTGGAGGCCGCGTGGGGCATCGCGTTTGACATCGTCAACGAGCCCACCAACGAACAGGAGGTCGAGTATGGGCGTCGCTGGTTTGGGGGCAGCGAAGACGCCTTGCTGGTGGCGTTGCGGGCCTACGCGACGCCCCCACCGGCAGCCACTGCGGTGGAGCGCATCGCGTGGGAACTCAGCCCCTCGTGGGGGCGCCTGCAGTTCAAGGGGCGTCGACAACGACCCAAGAAGGGAAGCGGGTGGACCAAGGGGACGGAAGTCGATCCGAGCAAGCTGTTGTCGGATGCGTCGGGTGTGCCCACTGACCAAGACCGGCGCGTGGCGGCCTATCTGGCCAGCACTCGTCGTGACGAGGTCGGCGCGTTGCAGGCTCTGGTGGGCCACCCGCTGATCATCGATGCCGACGGACGGGCCGTCAGTCTCTCGCAACATCCCATTGAAGTCGTCATCGACGATCGCGTCGAAGGCGGCCACAGCGTGTCGCTGAGGCTCGATGGCAACGACCTGGCGCCAGCTGACATCCACGAGATCGCCACCCATACCAGCGTCGAGGAACAGCGCGTCGCCATTCGCTTTGGCGTCGTCACCGATCGCCTGCGACCCGTCGTGCAGGCCCTGCTGCTCGGGTCGCGCCTGCGGCCATCGGCGTTGCCTCGACTGGAGGCCATCGCCGACACCCTCGCCAGCGGCCAGACCGGCGTCCACCTGCCTCGGTCGCTGCAGGGGCAACTGCGAGAGAGCACCCCACGCCTCATGCTGCGACTGGCGCTGACCGACCCCTGCCGCTTGACGGCCCGGGTCGGCGTCGTCGTCGGCGACGGGGCTCCCGTCGTCGTGCCGGGGGAGGGCCACGATGTGGCCCTCGGCATGGTGGAGGGCCAGCGGGTCCGCTACCAGCGAGACCTCGTCGCCGAGGTGCAGCAGGCCGAACCCTTGCGGGCGCAGCTGACGAGCGACCTCGCCATTGAAGCCACCGACGAGGCCTGGGACGTCGTCGCTGACGATGACGCCGCCCTGCAGTTGCTGCAACGGGCCAATGCCTGCGGTGCCGAGGTCGTGTGGCGGGACCAGCGGCGCTTGCAGGTGACGAGCCCCGTCCAGGCCAACAACCTCAAGGTGCGGGTCAGCACTGCGCGCCAATGGCTTGGTCTCGATGGCGAAGCCGACGTCGACGGCGACCAGGTGTCATTGGCGATGCTGTTGGCGGCCACTCGGGCCCATCGCCGCTACGTGAAGCTCGCTGACGATCGTTTTGCGGTCATCAGCGACGAGCTGCGCGAGGGACTGCGCGGGGTCGCGGCGCTGACCAACGACGACAGCAACAGCGAGGCAGGCGTCGTCGAGGTGCCGTTCGCCGTTGCCCACGCCCTCGACGGCCTTCATGGCAGCGGGGTGGAGTTCGCCGAGGGTGAGGTGTGGCGCAGCATTGCCGGACGTCTGGAGGCCGCCCGCGCCGTCGTCGACGTCCCTCCGGTGGGCCTGTCGGCGGACCTGCGCCCCTACCAGCGCGATGGCGTGCTGTTTCTGCGTCGGCTGGCGGCGTTTGGCACCGGCGGCGTGCTCGCCGACGACATGGGCCTCGGCAAGACCGTGCAGGCCATCGGGCTCCTCGTGGACCGTGCCGAACTCGGGCCCGCCGTCGTCGTCGCTCCCACCAGCCTGGTGTTCAATTGGGTGCGGGAAATCGAGCGCTTCGCGCCGTCGTTGCGTCCCCACGTGTACGGCGACGCGAGCGACCGCGGGGCCATGCTCGCCGGACTTGGCCCCCGCGACGTGCTGGTGCTCTCGTATGGTCTTGTGGACGACGCGCCCTGTGCGGCGACGGCGTTTTCCACCGCGATCTTCGACGAGGCCCAGGCCATCAAGAATGCCGAGACCCAGCGGGCCCGCGCCTGCCGTGACCTCAACGCGCCCATCAAGATCGCGCTGTCGGGGACGCCGCTGGAAAACCACCTCGGCGAACTCTGGAGCCTGTTTCGCGTGACCTGCCCGGGACTGCTTGGTTCGGCCGAGCAGTTTCGCAAACGCTTCCTGCTGCCCATCGAGAAGAACCGGTCCTCACAGCACCGTCGTCAACTGGGCGAGACCCTGCGTCCGTTCATGCTGCGGCGCACCAAGGCCGAGGTCCTGACAGACCTGCCGCCCCTGACCCACCAACTCGTTGATGTCGAGAGTGCCGGCGACGAGAAGCGCATCTACGAAGCGCTGCGCCTGGAAATCCTGTCCGATCTCGACGACGGCAGCACCGTGATCGATCGGCGCTTTCGGGTCCTCGCCGGCTTGACCCGCTTGCGCCTGTGTTGCTGTCACCCGGTCCTTGTGGAGCCCACCTATCGCGGCTCATCGGCCAAGCTCGACGAGGCCATCGCCACCCTCGTGCGCGTCAAGGAGGCCGGGCACCGGGCCCTGGTGTTCTCTCAGTTCGTGAAATTCCTCGACATCGTCGAGCCCGCGGCAGCGGCGGCGGGGCTCTCGAGCCTGCGCCTCGACGGCAGCACCCCTGAGGTCCAGCGTCGTCAGCGTGTGGACGCGTTTCAGCGCGGCGAGGCCGACGTGTTCTTCTTGTCGCTCAAGGCCGGTGGGGCAGGCTTGAACCTCACCAACGCCGACGTCGTTGTACATCTGGACCCATGGTGGAACCCCGCCGTCGAGGCCCAGGCCATCGCCCGCGCGCATCGCATGGGACGGGCGGACCCGGTGACCGCCATCCGCATCGTGGTCCGCGGCACCATCGAAGAGGCCATCTTGAAGCTGCACGACGACAAGCGGGAGCTGGTCGACGCCGTCCTCGCGGGCGCCAGCAGCGGCGGCACCCTCAGCCTCGACGAGATCGCGTCCATGCTCGGTGGCCCACCGCGTTGACGGCGACTGGCGATCAGAGCCGTTTGACGAAGCTCAGGGGCCCCTTTTCGTTGCGACCCTTGCCTGCGGGGTCGACGCCGGCGAGTTCAAGGGCGGTCGCGTAGACGTTGCCCGCCTCGGGGATGATCCCCGTCTGGGTCTGCCCCTGCCGCAGCAGGCCCGTGGCCGGGTCGAACGCCGGGTCGAGGGAGCCATCGGCGAGGATCGGGATGATGTCGAGGGTCTGGCGACCCACGGCACCGGCCTGTCGAGCGCCGCGCACAGTGCCGCCGAGGAAGGCGCACGACGAGACGTGCCAGTGCTGGCAGACATCCTGGTCGAGGATCTCTTGATAGCGTTGCGACACGGTCTTGCTGGCGTCGTTGACGATGGTTCGCACGTCACCTTGGATGGTTCGTCCCATCTCGGAACACAGCACGATGGTGGTGCGGTCGTACATGCTGGTGCCGTCCGTCGTCCCCGGCATCGGCGTCGCTTTCAGCTTGTTCACGAAGGCAATCAGCGGGGACCAAATCTCCTCGCGCACCAGCGCCAGTTGGTCGCTGTTGCCGTCGCGTTGCAGCACCGTGCGGCGACCCAGATGGCTGTCAAAGCGGCGCACGTCGCGGGCCTCAATCCACACCGCGCATGACACCTTCGCTCGCATCAACTCGTAGGCCATCATGGCCTGTACCCGCACATGGGGGCTCTCCTTGCTACGGGCAGGATTGCCATTGACCGACGTCGCCGTGCTGTCGTCGTCGCCGATCTGGACGCCGAAGTCCGCCCGCAGGGCGTCGTCGGCAAACAAGGTCTCGAGGTCGAGGACCTGGGTGCGGCTGCTGAGGTTCTTGTGGATGTCGAGGGCTGACGCAAAAGCCCGCACGCTCTGGCCGTCGCGACCGCGCAGAAAGCGCGTGTGCAGGTCATCGGTATAGCGACCGATGATGCGGCGGCGCTGTTGGGTATTGACGTCGCCGACGGCAGCCAGGCGGCTCTTGAGGTCGCGCGGGGTCCGCGCGTAGGTCGTGTGGGCGTAGGCCGGACCGAGCTGCTCGGCGTACCCCGTTCCCTCGGGGAACTGGCCGAGGTCGAGCTCGCCGTCTGACAGCCAGCGATGCCAGGAAATATGGGGCAGCAGGAACGATGCTCCCTTGGCTTCGGCGAAGGCCTGCAGGACGGTCCGCTCGTCGGCTTCTCGGCGACTCGCGAGTTGGCGGCGGTAGCTGCCGTAATGCATGTCGAGGCGCCCCCCCGAGTGAAACGTGTTGCCCTTCAACGACGACAGCACGAACATGTCGGGGAACAAAGGAGCCCCGTCGCGGGCGAGAAATCCATGGCGGATGCCGCTGGTCACCGATGACAAGGGCCGGTCGCCACCGCCGAAGCCCGGGGCTCGGTAAATCTGATCGCTCCAGGCAGGCGAGGGGGCGAGCGTGTCGATGGGGATGTCGAGGGCGCCGTCATTGGGCGTGTCGATGGGCGACAGCATCGAGTAGCTGTCCCAGCCACCTTCGGCGAACCAATAGACGAGGTAGCGGTCTTCGTCGGGGCCGCCAGCGCCGCCGTCGGCCTGGGCGCGGGCTTTGGCGAAGCCCCAGTCCCGTGACGTGCCGGGTACACCCTGTTCGCGAAACAGCCCGAGCCATTCGGCGACAGAGACGGCACCGAGCGCGCCGGCGCTGCTCTTGAGAAATGAGCGACGACCATTCTTGCGTTGGATGCTCACGGAGCACCTCCGTCCTGCACGACCGGGCGTGGTGGGTTCACAAAGCTCGACGACAGCAGGACTGCTCGCTGGAGGTCGCGGAAGGTCCCGTTGCCGTGATCGATCACGTCAAAAAGAGTTCGGTACACCGTGCGCTCATCTTGTTCGTGGCGCATCAGCCGACCAAAGACCGTTTGAAAATGGGCGTTGGCCATGCGCCTCGCGAAAGCCTCCTTGCGCACGGCCACCAGCGAGAAGGCCTCGAGCCCAGTGCCTCGAAACGGATAACTGCTCACCAGGCTCTGATCGCTGTCGTCGATGACGCGGCCATCGTCGAAGACCTCGCGGTACACGCCGTTGTCGTCCCAGCGCTGGCGCTGGTGGGCGAGGGGGGTCAACAACCTGTGACAGGTGAAGCACAAGGATTGCGGGTCCACCGTCGACGTCGCGCTGGCGGTGGCGCGGGCGTCGAGGGCCTCCTGGGGGACATCGAAGACGACACCCATGAAGCCCGTCAGCACGCGGGCGGCGTAGTTGTAGTGGGGGAGGCCGGGCTTACCGACGATGTAGCCCTTCATGGTCAGCACGCCGGTCTGGCCGTGTTCCACGGGGCGTTCCACGCGGGCCAGGTTTTCGTCGACGGTGTAGTCGGCGGTGAGGACTTCTCGCAGGGGCCGGTCTTCTTTGACGAGGTAGGTCCACAGCCGCGACGGTTCATCGCCATCGGGGGTGCCGTCGAACTCCAGAATCTGGCGCACGCGATGCCGATAGCGGTCCAGAAACGTCGGGGTCTGGAGCCATTCGTCGACGAGATTCTCTCTGCTCAGTTCGCCAACGTCGTAGCGGCCAAGTTCGTCGGCGGTGGCCACCCGGTCGAGCAGCACCAGCGCGCTCTGGTTGACCAGCAGCCGGTCCCGCAGGGGGTTGTCGTCGTCGGTCGTGTCGAAGGTGCCCGCACGGGCAAAGAGGAAGTCCGGGTGGTGCAGCAGCGCTTCGCATACGCCGGCGAAGGCGTCGGTGCGGTCGCCCCCAAAGGCCTCCAGTTCTGTCAGCACCGTGTACAGACCGTCCAGGTCGGCGGCGTCGTCGACGACGCTGGCGTCGACGGGCCGGGACAAGATGCGCTCGGCCATCGCTCGAATGCGCTCCTTCGCCGATGCCGTGCCGCCGTCGGCGCCGGCCGTGCTGCCGGGCAGGGGGCCTTCGACGACGAAGCGGTCGACGAACAGGTTGCGGTCGCCCCCGGCGGTGCTGTCATTGATGAAGGCCACCGTCACCGTATGCTCACCGGCGGCGACGAAGCCTTCGACGGGAATGGTGACGACGCTTGTCCCCGGTACTTCGACTTCGGCCATGACGCTGCCGTCGATGCGGATGGCCATGATCGGCGGACCCGCAGGGTTTGGTGCCGGCTGAACCGTCGCCGTGATGCGATAGGTGCCGTCGATGGGGAAGGTCTGGCCGACGTTCAGGCTTGAGTTGGTGCAGAGCACCACCCGCGTGTCGCCAACTCTTGGTGGGCAGGCGTTGCCGATGGCTGTTGTGGTCGGCGCCTCCGCCTCGTACGTGGTCGAGGTCGACGCGGGTTCGTCGACGACGGCGGCCGCGAGGTCGAGGCCGGCGAACGGGCCGGTGCCGAGGTCGGCGGCCCGACCGCACACGTCCTCGGCCATCAGGTCGAGGCCGGCGAGGAACTCCGGGGTTGCCTGGCGAGCGGCCACGAAGCTGTTCAAGAAATCCACGCCGCCAAACAGCGAGATGTTGTCGGCGAATTGGTCGACGTCGAGGCGGACCCACTCGTCGTCAAACACCGTGACGACCCGGCCGCGCAGTTGGTCGTACGACAGAAACGCGTTGTCGTAGTCGGTGATGGCGGGGCCCGTCCAGGGCAGGTCGAGTTCGGGGGGGAATTGTTCGTCCAGCGGCGGTGCCTCGGTGCCGCCGTCGACGCGGGCAAGGTCACACGTCAATCCATCCAGCATGGCTTTTTCGGCGTCAGTCCAAGCCGGACCACCCTGCGGCATGCTGTCATTGACGACGCGGGCCAGCGCGGAGCCGGCGTCGCGATTCAGGTAGCCCCCGGTGAGCAAGCGCAAAAAAGTCGCATCGGCGGCCGCAGGGCCGTCTTGGGCCATGCGCATGAGTCGACCGCTGTTGTCGGCGTGGCACGCCAGGCAGCCGCCGTCACTGCGGACGAACATCGGGTAGACGTCAGCGACGAAGCGGGCCTGCACCTCGGCGAGCGAGATGGTCCCCGTTGGTCCCGTCGGTGTCGGGCAGGCGCCGATTCCCTCGCCCTCGCCCTCGCCTTCGCCTTCGCCTTCGCCCTCGCCCTCGCCGATTCCCTCGCCTTCGCCTTCGCCTTCGCCTTCGCCTTCGCCTTCGCCGACTTTGCCGCCTCCGCCGCCTCCGCCGCCGCCGCCACCCAGCAGGAGGAGAGGGAGAGGGGGGGATGGGGGTGG
>CAJBHN010000424.1 GCA_903952805.1 uncultured Myxococcales bacterium
CCTCCATCATCTTGCGCTCTTCGCCGGTGACCCCGTCTTCCGGGATGGGGTCGTTGGCGGGGATCCGGGGCAGGACGTTGAAGGCAATTTGCTGGTCGAAGGTCTTGGGCTCGATCTCCTTGAAGTTGAACAAATCCCTGACCTGGCCTTCCAGCTCGTCGACACCGCCGCGGCCAGCGCCGCTGACAGCCTGGTAGGTGCTGACAAAAACGCGGTCGATGCCGACTGACCGCTGCAGGGGTGCCAGGCACTGCACCATCTGGATGGTTGAGCAGTTTGGTGTGGCGATGATGCGCTTCTTGCTGAAATCCTTGAGCGCTGCACCGTTGACCTCGGGAACGACCAGCGGGACGTCGGGATCCAGACGAAATGCCGAGGACTTGTCGATGCAGACGGCTCCTGCCGCGGCAGCGCGCGGTGCCCAGATCTTGGAGACTGCTCCTGATGCCGCGAAGAATACAATATCTGTGCCCTTGAAGTCGAAGGTCTCAAGGTCTTTGACCGTGTGACTCTCGCCATTTTCCTCGTCAATGGTATCGCCCGCGCTGCGCGAACTCGCCAACAAGGTAAGGCTGGCGATCGGAAAGCGTCTCTCGCCAAGGATGGCCAGGGTCTCCCGCCCGACGACGCCAGTGGCTCCGACGATCGCGATGTGCATTGGACGCTTGGGCCGTCGGGGCAGTTCAGACTTGCCGACGCGCAAACCGATTTTGTCGGTCAACGACCGCTTGCTGCTTGCTGCCAAACCGTCCGAATCACTTGCACCGGTGGGAGTGGAGTCATCAGCGCCATCGTCGTTATTCATGCTCATCTTGAACCTCAAACCAGTAACTGTTCAGGAATATTCCTCGACCGCAGCCGAAGTCCCATCAAAGAGTTCGCGCCTTGAAAAAGCGTTGGCGGTGCCGTCAGCGCAGCGCGAAGTCCAACGTGTAACGACGTGCCCCGCCCTTGATCGTGGCCCGCGACAGCCACGCAACGGCCGCGGCTGACACCATTTGGTCACCGACGCTATCAGCGGTGATGACCGTGGTGGCCACGTGGCCGTCGCTGTCGGTTTCGACGACGATGGCAAGGTCGCCGCCTTTGTTGGCTTCTTGCGTCTTGATTCGCTCTCGCCACAGGACCTGCAGGTTTTTCTGGGTTGCTGCCGCGACCGCGGCGGCCGTGCCGCTCGGGAGCTTGCTCTCATCGACCAGCAGGCGAGCCAGCAGGCTCTGCCGTTCAACACGCAGGCTTGCCATCAGTGCGGGGTCGCCTGGGGTGGCGGCCATGGCGCGGTCGGCGATGCCATAGTGGATGACGGCGGACGCCAGCGGCCCCCGCTCCACCGCCACGCGGGCGAGGGCGATGTGGGCGACCGCGTCGTCGGCAACAAGCTCCAGCAAGGCGTTGGCGGCGACGATGACCGCATCGAGAGCACCAATCTTCGAGGTCAGCTCGACGACGATGCGACGGGGCTCCGGGGCTCCTTTGGCTGCCTCGGAGGCTCTGCGCGCGAACATGATGGCTTCATCGATGGCAGCCGGTGTTTCGGCGAGGCGCGCCGACAGCTTTGCTGCGGCGAGCAGGGTCGGATAGTCCTTGGCGCCAGCGTTCACGGCAGCGGCGTAGGCTTTTCTGGTCCGGCTGTCGTCGACGCCAGCTGTGGCGGCGGCGAAGCGGCGCAGCGTGTCTGGGTGCTCGGGAGCCAGCTTCAGCGCTTCTTCCCACAAAGGGACCGCGGCTGCCCGGCCCCCGGGGCCGGTGTCGACACGCTCTTCGGCGGCGGCTGCTTCGACCAGGCATCGGAAACACGTTGGAACGGCTTGGCTGGCAGCACGCCAGCCGTCGCGAGCGCTTTCGACATTTCCCTGCGCTGCAATGGCCTGAGCCTTCGCCACATGCAGGGCGGCGCAGCCGGGGGCGCGGGCGAGGGCTGCGTCGGCGATGGCGATGGCGCGGGCTGCGTCGCCGTCATGCAGCAGAGCGCTCGATGAGCGTGCGATCTCCACGAGCACGGCCGCGGAGCCAAGGCGAGCGGCAGCAGCGTCACAGGACTTCGTCGTTTGCGCACCCATCTTGTTCCAACTGCCGTAGACGATGCACTCCCCGAGGGGGCCGACGACGGAAGTGGGCGACCGCTGCAGGTCTCGATGGAATGCCGCAAAGCGTTCCTCTGGTGTTGCCTCGGCGAGCATCAGCCCAAACGCCGCGTGGCGGTCGTCTTGCCCCTGCAGCTCCAGGGCATGACGTCGAGCCACCAACCCCCCTCGGGCACTCGCATCGGCGACGTCGACAATGATGGAGCAAATACGATCGACATCAAGTTCGGGTGGTGGGGGCGGTTGCGGCATGGTCGGCGGTGCCGGCGTCGCACAGGCGGCGAGGATCACCACGGCAGCCAAAGGCAACGCGGACATGAAGCAGACAGCCAGCGACGGCATGTTTCGTCGATCGTGCATGGGAAACAGTTATCGCTTCCCACCGGCGGCGCAACCGATGCCCGGTCGACCGTACACATGAGCGATGTGTTACATCGACGACATGGCCGTCATCCGACCTTTTCGAGCGCTGCGCCCCAATCCAGCCCGCGTCGCCTTGGAACGCCTCGTTGCCGTGTTTCCTGCCACGCCGGAGGCGGTCGACGCGGCCCACGCCGTCGATCCTCGCCACATTGGGAAATTGTTGACCACCAATGACGACGACGATGCGCTGCAGTCTTTCGCCATCGCGGACCTGGTCCGCAGCGGTGTGCTGCTGCGCGATGGGCAGCCCTCGATGACTGTGTTGCGACTCACCGACGACGGCGTCGAGACAACCTGTCTCTTCGCTGCCATCCGTGCGGCTGCCGATGCGGGTATTGGCGCGGCCGTAGTGCCCTCGGCGCCATGGTCGCACGACGTCACAGCCACGCCGGCGATCGTGCGCTTTCAAGACAAAAAGGGGCGGGTCCTGCGGGCCATCGAGGCCGAACTCGATCGCGAGCCTGACGCCGCACTCGTCCTCGGTGGAAGCACCGTCGAAAGTTGGGTACTTGATGACGAGAGCGCGGTCGCTCGCATCGCGGGCCTGCTCGAAGGCTGCCCGTTGCGCCTCGACGACGCCAGCGTTCCCACCTGGGCTGCCCATCTGGCCCAGACTGAAGTCGATCCCTGGGCCTTGGGCTGCTTCGTTGACAAGATCG
>CAJBHN010000425.1 GCA_903952805.1 uncultured Myxococcales bacterium
CCTTGAGCAACGCGCGGGCCTGCGTGCTCAAGGAGGCAAGGTCACCAGAATCCAGCCGTATCGACGTGACGTCGTCGCCGACGGTGTCCAGCGCTGTCTTGATGCCTTCGAGCGTGTCGTAGGTGTCGACGAGGTACGTCGACTGGGGAAAAATACGGGCGTATTTCCGGAAGGCCTCGGCCTCCGACGTCGACGCCATGATGAACATATGGGCCATGGTGCCGCGGGCGGGGACACCGAAGGCGTCGAAGGCCTCCACATTGGAGGTGGCCTCAAAGCCGGCGATGTACGCGGCGCGGGCGACGTCGACGGCGGCCTCGGGATGGGTGCGTCGGGTGCCGAATTCCAGGGCCTGGCGGCCCTTGAGCGCCAACACGACCCGCGCGGCCTTCGAGGCGATCATGGTTTGGTGGTTGATGCAGCTCAGCAGGAACGTCTCGACGAGCTGGGCTTCGCCAAGGTCGGCTTCGACCCGCACCAGCGGCTCACCCTCAAACGCGATGGTCCCCTCGGGCATGGCCCACACATCGCCACGGAAGCGGAAGCCGCGCAGGTACTCCACGAAGCTCGGGCTCATCGCACGACGCAAGCCGGGAACCTGCTTGAGGGCTTCGATCTGAAGATCCGTGAAGCGCAACTCCTGCAGGTAGCGCAGCGCCCGCTGCAGGCCGGCGACGACGAGAAATCGCCGATTTTCGGGCAACCGACGCACAAAGAGTTCGCAGGTGGCCCGTCGGGCGGTCTCGCCGTGGTGGAAGTAGGCCGCCAACATCGTCAGCTGGTACAGGTCGGTGTGCAGGGCATGGGATGGGGTCGACGTGGTGCCGCTCATGACATCAAGCCTATGCTGCCTTGGTGAGTGACGTCGACGGCCCAACCCAACTTTGTCCAGCGTGCGTGGGCGAAGGGGGCTCAACCCTGCTGGACGGCGCCGTCCTCGACGGACGGTGGTGTCAAGGCTGCGGCGGCGTGTTGCTGCCGGCCGCGGGCAGCGATCGGGTGCTGCACCAATTGCTGGCCCTCGATCGCGCCTCCCTGATGGAACTCGCCAATGGCTTCGGCGGTCGCCGCTTCGCGTGCCCGTGGTGCACCGCTCGCATGCGCTGCCTGGTGGTGCGAGGCGTCGACGTTGACCTGTGCTTTCATTGCGGCGGCTTATGGCTCGAGCACGGCGAACTCGAGCGCCTGTCTGGGCAGCGCTACTCGTCACCGACGCCAACCCGGAAGCCGGCCCATGCCATCGCCATCCGCGCCGACACTTTTGTCCGCTTCGATGCACGCCATCGCGTGCGCAGCATTGTCGGCGCCGGCATCCGCGCCGTCGGCCTGGGCGTGCTGGGGGCGGCCGCGCTGCTGCCGTCGTCGTGGTGGCTGCCGGGCACCGCGCTGGCCGGTGCCGCCACGGCCGTCGTCGTTGGCACCGCGTTGGCTCGACGACGGGTGGTCGACGTCTTTCCTCGGGCCCGGCGCCTGCTGCGCTCCCGGGCCTGGCTGCCGACCTCTGCCCGCGACGACGGCACCAGCCTGGGCCAACTCCGTCTCGAAGCAGCTACGGGCGAGGACTTCAGCCCGTTGGCAAAGATTCCG
>CAJBHN010000426.1 GCA_903952805.1 uncultured Myxococcales bacterium
GGTGCACCGACGTCGGATCGACGTCCCTCATGCTCCCCTCATGCTCCCCTCATGCTCGCCAGGCGGACGCGCGTCCGCGGTGGCCGCAGGGGGACGAGGATGTCGGGTGCAGCGGTGGCTCAGGCGTCGGCGATGCGTTCGAGGCTCATGGGTGGAGCCTGGGCACGCCCATCCGGGAGCGGTGGGCATGGCGAGTGACACGGCCGGCACACGTCCCGCCGACCGTGCGCCCGCGCGCTACACCACCCTCGCCGGGCTTGTCTCCGGCATCGGAGTCCCTGTGAGCCGTGCCGCGTTTCCCTTCGTGTTTCGGGACTGGACGATCAGCGGCGCCGCCGCCATCCGGGAGCGCTTCTTCGCCGACCTCGCCGAGGGACGCGGCTGGTACCCGCCCGATCCGTCGCCGACCCTGTGGCTGTTGGACCTCGCGCACGAGCACCCCGCGGCGCTGCCGGTGATCGAGGAGATCGTGGACGAGCTGCTCGACGACGCGAACCCGGCGCATGTCCTGGAGGGCATCATCGGCGTGGAGGGCGTTGCGTCGGTCCCCGCGCAGGTCCGGCTCGCGGAGCGCGTCGCGAAGGGCTGGAACCCGCACCCAGGCGCCGTGCGTGCCGCGGTCTTGAAGCTCCTGCTGCTCGGGCGGTGGATGACGGGGGAGCCCGCGCTGGTCGAGAAGGTCGCGGTCGCGGCTGACCGCGCGGGTGTCGTCGACGTCGCCGCACGCCTCCGCCTCGTGATGGCCCCGCAGGACGCCGCCGTATGGGCCGCGTACACGAAGCTGGTCAGCGCGGGGACCATCGCGCCCCCCGCCGTGGGGGCCGACGCTGCACGGATGCTGGCGATCGCCGCCGACCTCGCCGAGCGCCACTGCGGCCTCGCGGCCACGTTCTCCGAGCCCGACCGCCGGAGCCTTCTCCAGGGCCTCGGCATCGTGGCGCGCGCGCGCGGGATCGCACTCGATCCGTTCTGCGTCGCGTTGCGCCTCACTGCCTAGCGGGCGCGTCGCTGCTGCTACGAGGCGCTGCCGACGACGTTGGCGGCGCAGGAGCTGCACGAGATCGTCGTCGAGATCGTCGTCGAGCTTGACCTCGTCGAGCACGACGCCTGCGCGAAGGCTTGGTCAGGTGCGGCAAACGTGGCGTCATCCGCTGCCCGGGCGAGGGGATCCGCGCTGCGGAAACGTTAGGACGGCGCATGAGCCGCATCTGGCCGCATCCCCGACGGCACGGGTGCGGCCGTGCCCTGCAGCGCGGCGACCTTCGGCGACGTCAACGCGTCCTGAGCGCTGACCACCTGCGACTACTTGCGGCTCATCATCGCGCCGCCGATGCCCACGAGCGCAAACACCAGCCCCTTGATGAGCATCACCGAGCCCACGACGCTGACCTGGCCCGCGATGCCAAAGCCCACCAGCACGACGACGCCGACGATGATGTAGCCGAGGGAGCTGCTGCCGCCGCTGTCGTCGTCTTTGGCTCCGCTGCCCCCTGCCCCCCGGCCGCCGCAGCGCGCGCAGATCGACTGGGCGTGGGTGAGGCCGCACTCGTCGCAGGTCTTCCACTCTTTGCTCGTGATCATGATGGCTCCAAAGAGTGTGGGGTCAGCGACGACCGAGGGGCGGGATGGGCGCGCCAGAGGGTGGGCCGCTCGCGCTCCGCGTCGGGGTCGGCGACCGCTTGGGCACCACGGCCCACGGCCGGTTGCGCGTGCCTGGCAGCGCACCAGCGAACCCAGCGATGACGAGGGCGAGGATGCCGAGGCTGACGACGGTGTCGGCGATGCCGCCGGCCTCGGTCACGACCACGATGTAGGCCATCAGAAGTGTGCTCGGCACCGAGTACAGAGCGACCAGGCCGCAGACGACGAAGACGTGCCACCACAGCACCTCGGTCTGCAGCGCGCGGTGAAAGCGGAAGGTCGCGTGGATGGCGACGGCGCCGATGACTGCGCTGGCCAGGCCGAAGACGACGTCGACGACCGGGTTGTCGGTGGGCTGGGGGTCGATGACGGTCAAGGCCGTGAAAAACAGACCGCTGACCGTCCAGACGATCGCGAGCGTGCGGCTGCGGCGGGTGAGCAAGAACTTCCGGCACGCGAGGGTCAACGCGACGTCGAACACGGCGCTGATCTCCGTCTTGTCGAGGAAGATGAGCACCACGTAGGTGAGGGTCTGCGCTGCGGCGAGGCCGAAGAGGGCGCGTCCGATGAGGTCGAGGACGTCGGCGGCGTCGTGGGCTTCGTTGTCGTCTCGCATCTGCGGACGCTAGCGCCTGCGGATATGAAAAATAGGGCCACTTTTGGGACCGGGGCCAGCAGAGCGGCCGGCCCATCCGCATGGCGAGGCACACTGAACACTTGACGGCGCGGAAGACAGCAACCGCAATGGCGTGGTCGACGCCGGTGAGACCGATCCGAGGATTGCCGACAGCGACGGCGACGGCCTCAATGACGGCGTGGAAGACACCAACCGCAACGGCACGTTCGACGCCGGTGAGACCGATCCGCGCAACCCCGACACCGACGGCGACGGTCTCAATGACGGCGTGGAAGACGCCAACCGCAACGGCGTGGTCGACGCCGGCGAGACCGACCCGAGAATTCCCGACACCGACGACGACGGCCTCACCGACGGCGTGGCGAATAGGAAAAATAGGGCCACTTTTGGGACCGGGGCCAGCAGAGCGGCCGGCCCATCCGCATGGCGAGGCA
>CAJBHN010000427.1 GCA_903952805.1 uncultured Myxococcales bacterium
CCTTCGCCTTCGCCTTCGCCTTCGCCCTCGCCTTCGCCTTCGCCTTCGCCCTCGCCTTCGCCTTCGCCCTCGCCTTCGCCCTCGCCTTCGCCTGCGCCCTCGCCTGCGCTCCTGCCGGGGCAGCCGAGGGAGCCGACGACGAGGAGAGTGGTCAGAGAGGTCGTCAGCAGCAGGATCTTGGTCTTCAACATCGTACATCCATTGGTGGGGGAGCCCGCGTGGGCGCCGTTCACGGGCCACGGCGCACAGGCGGGCACCGTATACCCGCCGCAGGGAGGCGCTGGCTCGCCAAAAACACGCGCCCTCCGCCGGATGCGCCGTGGGAGCGGAAGAATTGGTCGAAATGTCGAAACCATTCGACCGATCGGTCAAGCAGGGTTGCTCGGCGCGGAGTGGCACGAAGCGAAGGTCGTCCCCTGGGCTCCTCGGCGCGTGCATCGTCGACGAAAGCAGGCGGGTCGGTGACGGTCCGCCGGTGGCGGACAGCAGGTCTTGCTCGCCTCAACGATGGCGACAGCGCTCCTCGCGCAGGCGGTGAGGCGCGCATTGATGTGGAGGACGCCGTCCGCCGTCGACCGCCCCGAGCGACGATTGTGCGGGTGTCTTCACTGCTGGCAACTTGCTAACTCGTGGCATGCCCCTCCGCGATTTCCTCGTTCAGCTCGTGACGCGCCACCAACCATCGTGGCGCCTCTCGTCTGCCACCGTCTCGCGCGGCGCCGATATGCTCGTGCTCCGCGGGACCTTGCCCCAGATGTTCCATTTCGGCTCTGCGCGCCTGACGCTCTCGACTGGCGTGCTCGTCTTCATCGACGAGGACCACCGCGACTGCCATGACGAAGAGGAGGGCCGCGTGACCCTTGACGCGGACGTGCTGGCGACCGTGCGCTCGCTGCTTGGCTGAATGGCGTAGTGCGGACCACGGGATCGTCGGTGGGGGCCGTCGTCGACGCGGCAGCTGTGCGCGCCAGCGACGGCGCATCGGCGGATCAAAAGCTCGCGTCCAAGACGAGGCGAGCGGCGCCATCGTAGCTCGCGCAGCCTTTGCTGGCCCCGTCGGGAAACGCCAAGATCACGGTCCATGTCCCATCGTGATTCGCCATGCCATTGAGGGCGTTCAAGACCGCCTGCCATCCCTTGCCGTCTGGTTGCGTGCTGGGGGTGGCACGGCCTCGGCCATCACCGGCATCCTTGGCGAACGCCTGCCTCGGCTTGGCATTTGGCCCCTTGATGGTGGTCTTGGTGATGCTGAACGCCTTTCCTTCGCTGACGCGAAAGGTGGTTTTGCACTGCTTGCCGCTGTCCGCCGTCGAGTCTTGGTAGCCGCCCAGGCCGAGTTCGTTGCCGGTGTGCTGCGTGAAGCCCGTCAGCAGGTATTGGCTCTTGGGTGCTGGCGATGCGTGCGCGGTGCTGACGGCGAACCCGAGGGCCAGCAGCGTGAGACCGATCGTGCGGCCGGGGGTGAGCTTGTCGATGAATCGCATGTTGGCTCCTGCCTTGGTGGTGGCGAGAAATCCTAGCGCAGTCCCGGACGTCGGTAGAAAACGACCTACGCTGGTTGTCGTCGGACGTCGCTGAGGATGCGGCCATCCTTCAAGCTGATGACCCGATCGCAGCGCCTGGCCACCTCGGGCTCGTGGGTGATGACCAACACGGTGCGCCCGTGCTGCCGGTTGAGATCGACCAGCAGGGTGAGGATCTCCTCAGTGGTGCGACTGTCGAGGTTCCCCGTGGGCTCATCAGCGAGGATGACGCTGGGCTCGTGCACCAGCGCCCGGGCGATGGCCACGCGCTGGCGCTGGCCACCCGACAGCTCGGCTGGTCGATGATGCAGGCGATCCCCCAGGCCCACCAGCGTCAACGCCGCCGCCGCCCGCTGCAGCCGCTCCGCGCGCGGCATCACGTCAGCACCACGACGATACACGAGGGGCAGCGTGACGTTGTCGAGGGCACTTTGGCGCGGCAGCAAATGAAAGCTTTGAAACACAAAGCCAATCAGACGACCGCGGACGTAGGCGAGGTCGTCGTCGTCGAGCTCTTGCACCGGGATGCCCTGCAGCAAATAGCTGCCGCTGGTGGGCGTATCCAAACACCCAAGCAGGCTCATCAACGTGCTCTTGCCCGACCCCGACTGACCAATGATGGCCACCAGCTCGCCAGGGGCGATGTCGAGGTCGACGTTGTCGAGGGCCCGTACCGTCTCGCCACCCATCTCGTAAAAGCGACTGAGCCCCCGGACACGAATCAACGACACCGGCTCAGACACCGGCTCCGGGGCTGGCGTCGTCGGCTCGGTCGCCGTCGGCGGCGTCGTCGTTGGCGGCGTTGGCGTCGTTGGCGTCGTCATGGCTTGGCTTGGTCGTGATCCGCGTCGGCACCGGGCACCTTCTTCTTGGGCTCTTCCTGCCTGACCTTGTCGCCGTCAGCCAGGGTCTTGAGCACCCGGTAGGGACCCTCGACCACCCTCTCGCCAACCTGCAGCCCCGACACCACCGCGATGGCCTCGCCCTCAGAAGGGCCGAGCTTCACCGGCCGCACGTTGACAACGTAGACGGTGTCGCGGCCAGCTTCGACGGCGGTGCCGGCGGCGATGTCGACGACGACCACGCGATCGGGCTGCTCGCCATCGTCGGTCTGGCTGGCCTCCAACACCGATGACAGCGGCACCACAAGCGCCTGCTCAAGTCTCTCGACCTCGATCTCGGCCTGGGCACTCATGCCGGGACGCAACACATCCCGCGGGGCGGGGACGACGTCGACTGGCACAGCACCTTCGATGGTGGCGGGCTTGTTGGCTGGATTTGACGACGACGACGACGACGACGACGACGACGACAGCTTGAGACTGCCGCCCGGATGGCTGCCCGTGATCTTCACCTCGACGCTGAACAGCACCGCGCCCATGGCGTCTTTGCCCAACAGGCCGACTTTCTCGACGACGCCTTCGAAGTCGAGGTCCTTGATGCCCTGCGCCTTCACGATGGCCCGTTGGCCGGCATGCACGCGGGAGATGTCGAGTTCGTCGACGTCGAGCTTGACCGTCAGCTCCGACAAATCCGCGATGATGACCGGCGCCGACGCGCCGCCAAAGCCCAGCCCAAGGGCCGCGTCCGGCGACGCCGACAACCCCGACCCCGACGACACCACCCGGCCCACCTCGACACCGACGGCGACGACGGTGCCAGCCTGGGGAGCCGTGACCCTCGCCCGGCGCAGGGCGTCTTTGGCTCGCGACAGGTCGATGCGGGTGCGCTCGACGTTGGCGAGGGCGCTCTGCCGCTCGGCAGCCGCCGAGGCCACGCGGCTCTCCGACAGCTTGAAGGCGTCGTCGGCGAGGACACCCTTGTCCAACAAGCCCTTATCGCGCGCCAAACCACGCTCGGCCTCCTTGACCGCCACCTCGGTCCGCATGAGCACCGCCTCAGCGCCGGCGATGGCGGCCGCCAACTGGTCCGCGGCGTTGCGCAACTGCTCGCCATCGAGAGCGAACAAGGGGTCGCCGGCCTTGACGACGTCGCCCACCTCGACGTTGACGACAGCGACGCGGCCGCCGACCTCTGACGAGACCTCAACTTGCGTCTTGGCCCGCACCTTTCCCTGGGCGAGGACGCGACTGGTGACGCCACGCTGCTCAACAGTGGCGATGCGCACGGCTTCAGCAGCCTCGGTGCGCCCGCGCACAAACGTAAGGACGCCAGCGACGACGGCGAGCACCACGCACAGCAACGCGGCAACACGGGTCTTGCTCATGTCATGGCCTGGGCAACAAAAGGCGTGGGGGAGGCGTTCACAAGCGGACTCTACACCGGCCACCGCGACGCACCATCGACGTCGTCATAGCAGGCTCATGGCAGGTTCATGGCAGGCAAGCCGCCGGCGGGTCGGGGAGGGAGCGCAGGGCATCGAGGCCGACCTGGCATTGGGCCTCACAGCGACGGGCCGTGTCTGGCAGATCCCAGCAGGAGCCACCCTCGTCCCAGGCACTGGTGTCGACGTCGTCGTCGACGGCGGCCTGGCAGGCGACGTAGGCCAGACAGTCCTGGGCAGGTGGCAGCGCGCAGGCCGCCAGGACCAGCGCCGTGGCGACGAGCGCCGCCAAACGAAGCACGTCAGTGGACCCCGGTGGCGTCGACGACGGGGTCGGCGTCGGCGGCAGCGCAGGCCAGGCCAGCGTCGGGCCCGCGCTCGGCCCGGCAGCGGGCGATGGGCGACACGATGGCCAGGTTGGCCTCGGCCAGGCGCTCGGGAGCGAGGTCGACGGCAACCTGCAGCGTCACGGTGCCGGTCGCCAAGCCACCTTCAGGCTGGTCGGCGGCACGCTCGCGGGTCACCTTGACGATGGCGTCAAGAGAGCCGCCGCGAACCTTGGCCCGCACCAGGCTGCGCGCCTCGATCTCGACGGTGACTTTGCCGCCGAGGCCCTGCTCCCAGGCGTCGTCGACCCGTTGACCGAGGGCAAAGGCGAAGTCGCCATCGCCGCGGGCCACGCCGACAGCGCCGTCGACAGCGCTGGTGCTGGCCGTCAAGGTGTCGCCGTCCTGCAGGGCGTCAAAGGGGATGTCCTCGAGGACCAGCAGGTCGCTGGCAGCGAGGTCCTTGCGCACATCGAGCAGCCGTCCGGCCGGCAGGCGCCGCCAGTCGTCGCCCATGGGGGGCTCGGCCGACGACAGCCACACGTTGACCGTCATCGACGCCCGGGCCCTCTCGACGGGGATGAAGGACCCGTTGAAGGCGACGATGTCGTGGCTGTCGACGATGGCGGCCACCGAGCGATCGGGGGCAAACGCGACACCGTTGAAATCGCCGTCGACGCCGACGGCGCACGATGACGACAACACGGCCGCGGCGCCGACGATGACCGCGCAGCGCCTCATGGCGTCCCCCGACCAGCCAACGGCAGCGGCAGCACCGGGCTTTGGGCCTGCAACAGCGCGAGGTTCTTTTCGGCGGTCCGCTCCTCGACGAGGGGGGCGCGGAAGCTGCCGGTGATGGTGCCCTCGCGGGCAATGCCGGGGTCACGGCCGGCGACGGCCTCGAAGGTCAGGGTGAGGGTGCCCGAGACGCCGGCGTCAGCGTCGGTGAACGACACGCTGTCGACGATGACATCGAGCGTCCGGCGGGAGCCCAGGGGCACGACCTCGGCGTAGGTGCTGCCGGCGTCGAGGCGTTCGGGGGCCAGGTAGAGGCTGAAGTCGAGGTCGGCGCCCTCCACGACGTCGGTGCCATCTTTGGTGACGCTGGTGGTGCTGCCGGCCTCGATGGCGCCCTGGCGGGCGAACACGATGGCCAGGGCGTCGCGCACCGACATCTCGTGGGCCATGCCAAACAAGCTGGCCCCGTCGAGGTCACTCAGGTCGCTGCCGGGGTCGAACACGACCCAGGTCATGGCGACGGCGACCGGCGGATCGGCATTTTCGACCAGCGCGACGTCCCGGCTGTCGGCGTAGGAAAAGACCGTGCCGCCGGCATCAAAGCCGACGTCGTCAAATGAGGTCTCGAAGCTGGCCTCGCCGAAGCGACAACCGACCACGAGCCAGGGAAGGGCACAGACACAGACAGCCAGGCGCATGGGGTCTCGCTAGCACGATCAGGCGGGGGTTTCACGCGTTCCGCACACCGTGGGCTCGCCAGGCGACGGCACGTGAATGCCGCCACCGCCGTCGCCGTCGTCGCGGGCCCAGGCCCATGTGAACCTCGCCTCGGGCCAGGCCAGCCACGAGCACCGCGGGCGGCGTGGCGGCACGGCGTGGCGGCGCGGCGTGCCTGCGGGAGGCGGCACCGGCCAGGCCGGCGAATTCGTGCGACCGCTTGCGGCCACCGACACAGGCACCTACAGGGACGGGATGGCCGGTCTCCCCATCGTCGGCGTTGACATTCCCGATCCCGCTGTCTCCCAGACGGCCCATGTTCCAAAGCCGGCCTGGCTGCGGGTCAAGGCGCCTGGCAGCGGCAAGACCTCCGAACTGCGCGCGCTGCTGGCCGAACGGCGGCTGCACACGGTCTGCTCGTCGGCAGCCTGCCCCAATATGGGCGAGTGCTGGTCGGCGGGCACCGCCACGTTCATGATTCTCGGCAACGAGTGCACCCGCGCCTGCCGCTTTTGCGACGTCAAGACCGCCGCCCGCCCCAACCCGGTCGACCTCGACGAGCCCGAACGCATGGCCGAGGCCTCGGCGCTGATGGGGCTCAAGCACGTCGTCATCACCAGCGTCGCCCGCGACGACCTCGACGACGGCGGCGCCCGCCACTTCGCCCGCTGTCTGCGCGCCGTCCGGGCCCGCCTGCCCGACGTCACCCTCGAGGTCCTGACGCCGGACTTCCTCGGCAGCCAAGACAGCATCAGCACCGTGCTCGAAGCCTTGCTCGAGGGCGGCAAGCCGGCGGTGTTCAACCACAACGTCGAGACCAGCGAGAGGCTGACGCCCAAGATTCGCTCCGGCGCCGTCTACCGCCGCTCTCTCGAGGTGCTGCAAACCGCCAAGCGGCTGCGCCCCGAGGTCCGCACCAAGACCGGCATGATGCTCGGCCTGGGCGAAACCGACGACGAGGTCATCCAGACCATCAAGGATGCCCGGGCCCATGACGTCGACATCTTGACCCTCGGCCAATACCTGCGTCCGAGTTCGTGGAACCACGAAGTCATGCGCTACGTGCCGCCCGCGCAGTTCGACGAGTTCGCCGCCTTCGCCCGTACGCTGGGCTTTGCCCACGTCGAGGCCGGCCCCCTGGTCCGCTCCAGCTACCACGCCGAGCGCGGCGTCGGCTGAGCCGGCAGAACGACTGCCGTCAGACCGGCAGCCGCACGACCAACAGTTCAGCGGGCGCGGTCGGATCGTCTTTGTCGACGACGACCAGGGCCCGGGTCGGATCATGGGGATCGATGGCGATGCCTTCGACCTTGTCGGTCAATGGGCGGCCCGCCTCATCGACAATGGGCACAAGCTGCCGCACCAGGCCGTCGTCGCCGAGGACGCCGAGGGCACAACCCTTGACCACGCCGTCATCGTAGGTGTTGGGTGAGGCTTCAGCGGCGGCGAGGAAAAACGTGCGGCCGTCGGGGTGGCGGGTGGCGTCGGTGAAGGTCAGCCGCGTACCGTCGACGCTGCCCAACTCGACGCTCTGGACCTGCCGGGGTCGTGGGGCAGCGTGCAGCAGGGGATCGCGCAGGTGCTGCAGCAACGACGACAGCGAGACGTCAGCGACGGCGTCTTTGGCCTCGCCAGCACCGTTGCCGCGGTTGAAAAAGCGGACGCGCTCGGCGCCGGCGCGGTCGCGGTCGATGACCATGCCTTCGATGTTCATCTCGTCGCCGGCAAAGGCCCTCGTGGCGGCGAGGCCCTTGAAGAACGCCCCGGCGCCAAAGACCTCGACGACGGGCTCCTGGCCGACGGGAAAGCGGGCCAGCACAAAGACCTCGCGAGCGGCGGTGCTGCCCGAGCCCATGCACAGCAGCGCGGGGGTGCCCGCGACCGTGAGGCTGGCGATGGATTCGAGGTCGAACTTGGAGGCCTTGTTGCCGCGGCCACTGTCGAATTGGCGCAGGCCGCCGTCGCCGGCAGGCAAGGTCAGATGACGGACGCGGCCGAAAACACCGCCGCGCGCTCCCTCGCCATCAAGTTGCACCAAAGCGATGAAGTTGGCGTCGTCCTGCACGACGGCGAGGTGGCGGCCCAGGCCCGGCACGTCGACGACGGCGCAGCCCGAGCCCGCGCGCACATGGGCGGGGCGGTCGGTGGCGACGTCGTTGCCGGCGTCGTAGCGCAGGGCTCGCCGCTGCTCCACGCGGGCGGCGGCACCGGCGGTGGTGGTGTGACGAAGAGCAGTGGGAGTGGATGCGACCTTCACGGTTCGAATCGTACACGGCACACTGGGTCATGCGCGAGACCTACATCTCGGTGGACATCGAGGCCGACGGCCCGATTCCCGGACCCCACTCGATGCTGTCGCTGGGCGCGGTCGCCTTTGACGAAGCAGGTACCGAGCTCGACGCCTTCAGCGCCAACCTCATGACCCTCGATGGCGCCGTCGGCCATCCAGACACGATGGCCTGGTGGCAGACCCAGCCGGCGGCGTGGGCGGCCTGTCGGCACGAGCCGGAGTCGCCGACGACGGCGCTGCCCCGCTTTGCCGCCTGGTTGAAGGGTCAGCCGGGGCGGCCGGTCTGCGTCGGCTACCCCGTCGCCTTCGACTTCATGTTTGCCCATTGGTACCTGCATCGCTTCGCCGGCCACAGCCCCTTGTCCCACAGCGCCCTCGACATGAAGACGATGGCGATGTGCCTGCTGGGTGGACGATTTCGCGACGCCACCAAGCGCCACATGCCGCGCCACTGGTTTGGCATCGAGGCCACCCACAGCCATGTCGCCGTCGACGACGCCCGCGAACAAGGGCACCTGTTTTTTGGCATGCTGCGGGCGTTGCGCAGCGCAGGCCACCCACGGGACCCACGATGAAGGCGGCACACGAGCGGTCCAACCGGCTATCGTTTCTGCCCGTGAGCCCATCGATGCCTCCTGCCAGACCGACCCGTGCCGCCACCATCACGTCGTCGTCGTCGTCGTCGTCGTCGTCGTCGTCGTCGTCGTCGTCGTCGTCGTCGACCGTGCACACGACCGTGCTCACCGCCGAGCGGGTGCCGTTGGCGTTGCCGCTGGCGGGCCTGGGCGAACGGGCCATCGCGGCGTCCATCGACTTCATCATCGTGTTGTTGCTCGGCGTGGCGGTGCTCTTTGCCTACACGTTTTTCGGACGTGGTGATCTGCAGCGCGATGTCAGCGGGGCCACGACGGTGGCGGTCCTGCTCGCTGTCGCCACCGTGCTGTCAGGCATTGTGCTGTACGACGTCGTTGGGGACCGCGTCTTTGCCGGGCGCACGCCGGGCAAGCGACTGCAGCTGCTGCGGGTCATCGACCAGCACGGTCGCCCACCCGACCTCGTGACGTCGCTGCTGCGCAACCTGTTGCGCCTGATCGACATGATTCCCATCGGCTACGGCGTCGGCCTCGTGGTGATGTTCTTCACCGGCACCCGCCGGGTGGGTGACCTCGTCGCTGGCACCGTCGTCATCTCGGAGCGGGGTCGGGGCACCCACATCGTCACCCTGTTGCGCGAAGCCGCCGGCGACCTCGCCCTCCAAGGCGTCGCCCTCAGCGATGACGACGTGATCCGCGCCATCGACACCGTCAAACGCACCGCCGGGCTCGAGGCCACCCTGTCGGCCCGCAGCTGCGAACGCCTGCTGCACGCCCTGGGTGACCGCGCCGGCACGCCCGACAGCAGCACGCTTCCAACAACGACGACCACGACCAACCCGGCGCGGGCGCGGCTGGCGGCGGCGGTGTTGGCGTCAGCGACGACGGACCGGGGCCTCGCGTCCCGGCTGCTCCGGTTGTTTGACGCCGAGCAGACCCTTGCCCTCGCGCTGGCCGACTTCGACGCCGCCCGCAACAGCCGACGTGATCGCAGCCGCACCAATGGCGCCAGCGTGGCCATGGCCCTCGACGCTGCTGGCCGACAGGCATCGTCGGAGTTGTTGGCGGCCACGCGACGCGGCGTGCCTCCCCGGCTGTTGGAGTCGGTGTCGCTGGCGTTGCTGGATGTGGAACGACGACGACGAACGCCGTCATTGCCCCTGTGGCCGCGGCTGACCCATTTTCTCGCAGTCGCCGTGCCGACGGCGGTGTGGTCTGAGCGGGCGGGCGTGGTGCGGGCGGCGCTGGTGTTGGGCGGTGCCGGCGCGCTGGGTTTCACGCTGGCCTTCCTCGATCCGTCGTTGTCACGGGCGCTGATTGGCGACGGGTTGGTCGAGCTCGTCGAGCAGGGCGCCAATTGGACCAACCAGATCGAACGCGATGGGCAGTATCTGCAGGCGAGTCTGCAGATCATCTTCAACAACGTCGGTGTCGGCTTGCGGGTCTTTGCCGTCGGCATCCTCGGCGGGGTCGCTACGGTGCTGGCGCTCATCAGCAACGGTCTGAGCCTGGGCGCAACATTTGGCACCGCCTATCGCCTCGACACGCACGAGACGCTGGCCCGCTTCATCTTTGCCCACGGCCCCGTCGAGTTGAGCATGGTGTGCGTCGCCGGTGCGGCGGGCTTCTGTCTCGGACGGGCGGTGTTGGCGCCCGGCTCCCGCAGCCGCTTGCAGGCCTTGCGCGAAGAGGGGAGGCGGGGCTTCTTGCTGGTGACGTTTGCGACCATCGGCTTTTTGTTCATCGGCACCGTCGAGGGCTTCATCTCCCCCGGCGCCCACTTCCCCGCCGTCGCCAACGCCGCCGTCGGCGTCGGCCTGTGGCTGCTGTTTTTCGGCTGGGCGCGCCTGGGCCGTTCTGCCCGTTGACGGCGTCACCAGTGCCGTGATCGGGACGTCGTGAATACATATCGCGCCGCGGATTTTCGGCGTGGCCAGACCGAGCACGCAACGACGCCCACGTCGAAAAGACCAAGCGAGATGTGATCACAAAGCCCCGGTCGCGGCACTCGTGCTGAGGGGATAGGCGATGACAAGAGCATCGCCCGCTGTGTGGTCACAGCGGGCGATGACTGCATCAATCGGTCCTGGTGTGCGGGCTCAGGGGCGTGGTTGGCCGTTGTCGGCGGTCAGCGGGTCGGTGCCGTTGGAGAAGATTTCCACAAAGTCGGTGACGCCGTCGCCATCGGTGTCGGGGTTTGCGGGGTCGGTGCGCAGGTAGTCCCGCTCGAAGCCATCGCTCAGGCCGTCACCGTCGATATCCTGGCGCGCGGTGGGGTCGGCGCTGTCGAGCACGCCGTCGCCGTTGGTGTCGCGGTTGGTGGGGTCGGAGCCCACGAACACATATTCATCAAAATCAGACAAGCCGTCACCGTCGGTGTCTGGGTTCGTCGGGCTGGTGCCGAGCGGGGCCTCGAAGTCGTCGGGGAGGCCGTCGCTGTCGCTGTCGCCGGAGGGGACGCCCCTGAAGCTGTCTTCGTCCTGGCTGTCGATGATTCCGTCACCATCGGTGTCGGCGTTGTACGGGTCGGTCCCCAGTTGCACTTCGTCCGCATCAACCAGGCCGTCCTGGTCGCTGTCGCTGCGGTTGAAGCTGTCTTCGTCCTGGCTGTCGATGACACCGTCACCGTCGGTGTCGGCGTTGTACGGGTCGGTCCCCAGTTGGACTTCGTCCGCATCAACCAGACCGTCCTGGTCGCTGTCCACGCTGGGGTCGATGCGGTTGAAGCTGTCTTCGTCCTGGCTGTCGAGGATGCCATCACCGTCGGTGTCGGCGTTGTATGGGTCGGTGCCCAAAACGTACTCGTCCTGGTCGAGCAGGCCGTCCTGGTCGCTGTCGGTGCGGGATTCCTCGCGGGAGAAGCTGTCTTCGTCCTGGCTGTCGAGGATGCCATCACCATCGGTGTCGGCGTTGTACGGGTCGGTGCCCAAAACGTATTCGTCGTCGTCCAGCAGGCCGTCCTGATCACTGTCTGCGCGGGGGACGTCGACCTCGCAACGGCCGGCGATGCAGGGCGTGCTGGGGCAATCCGCGTCGGTGACGCACGCGAGCGGTTCGCCGGGGGAGTCGCCGACGTCGGCGCCGTCGATGATGCCGTCACCGTCGCTGTCGGGGTTTTGGGGGTCGGTGCCGAGTTCAAGTTCCTGACCGTTGCTCAGGCCGTCGCGGTCGCTGTCGGCGTCGGGATCGGCGAGCTCGGCGTCGATGCTGGCGTCGCCTTCGTCGCCGACGAGGCGGAAGGCAATGCTGCAGTCGTCAGTGTTGGCGGCCACCAGGGGCAGCGACACCGCGATGGGGGCAAGTTGGCGCAACAAGACAAACAGACGCTTTGGTCTCAGCATGGACTCTCCTCGAGAGTAGCAGTGGTGGTGCAGGCTCGAGGCGTCGCGTTGGCGAGTGCCGTCGGGCTTCTGTTCAATCCACGCGTCAGCTCCAAAAGATTTTCTCCTGCAACCAGATCTGTCGCCATCAGTGCAGATCCACAGACCATCACGGTCCCCGCGGCGTGGAATCCTCGCCATCGATGACGCCGTCGTTGTCGGTGTCGGCGTTGGTCGGGTTGGTGCCCGCGATGAGTTCGGCGAGATCGTCGAGGCCATCGCCATCGGTATCTCGCTGAAGCGGATTGGTGCCCGCCTCGATTTCGTCCCGGTCGCCGAGCCCATCGCTGTCGGTGTCTGCCGTCTGCGGATCGAGTCCTTCGCTGAGTTCGCGAAAGTCGGTCAAGCCGTCGCCATCGCTGTCGCTGTCGGTGGGGTCGGTGCCGAGGTCATATTCCATCCCGTCGCCGAGGCCGTCGTGGTCGCTGTCGACCTGGTTGGGGTCTGAGCCCAGGGAAATTTCGCGAGCATCCAGCAGCCCGTCATCATCGCTGTCGACCGAGAGGGGGTTGGTGCCGAGGCCCACCTCCAGGCGATCACCGAGGCCGTCTGCATCGCTGTCGTCGGCCAGCGGGTCTGTCCCCATGGCCCGCTCGGCACCGTCGGTGAGGCCGTCGTCGTCAGAGTCTGGCGAGCTTGGGTCGGTGCCCCCCGTGAGTTCATCGAGGTCGGTCAGTCCATCGAAATCCGTGTCGCTGACAACAGGAGAGAGACCCCGTTCGACTTCCGATCCGTCGGTCAGGCCGTCGCCATCGCTGTCGGGGTTGGCGGGGTCGGTGCCGTACACGAGTTCGTCGTCGTCGCCGAGGCCATCGCCATCGCTGTCGACGGCGGCGCTGCTGTGTTCGATGACCTGGGTGCCGCAGCCGACCCCGCCGACGGCGCCCATGAACACCACGGCGTCAACGACCGCGACGACCGCCGACCACGGCGACAAGAGAAGCCGCCTCAGGGGCATTGCCAGCGAGCGAGAGCAGCGACGACGGCGGCCGCATTTTCGCTCGACGAGAAGCGTTGGCGATGGGCGGACCACACAGCGCAGGCCTCGTCCACCTGGCCCGAGCGGGCCAACAGCGACGCCTGCTCCGACGACACCACGTCGACGACGCGAGGCGACGGAGCGCGGGCCAACAGCGCGGCCAACACCCGGGCGGCGTCGGCGGGAGCACCGCGTTGAGAGAGGGAGCGGGCCTCCAACAACGCGCCCTGGACGTCGTCGTCAGTGACGCGGTCGACGACAGCGTCGGCCACGCCGACCATGGCGCCGTCGATGGCACCCGCCGCAGTCGATCCCAGCCGGCCGTCGATGGCCACCAGCGGTGACAGGGACTCAAGTGACGACGACGACAAGGTCCCCCACTCGCGGGCGACGGCCAGCCCCTGCAATCGCTGCAGCCGGGCAATGGCCACGGCACGCGACGACGTCGTCACAGTCGGCGTTGCGATCGGCGTCACGGTCGGCGTCGCGGTCGGCGTCACGGTCGCGATCGGCGTCGTCGGCGCCACTGCCAAGACCGGAACAGCTGCAGCAGCCGTCGCCGTCGCTGGGGTCGTCATGGCCACGGCGATCGCCGGCGTGCTTGGCGCTGACGACGTGGCCACCGCGAGCAGGGCGACGACGATCGCGGCGCTTCCGCCCATGGCGAAGGCGGTGCGCAGCCGCTGGCGGGTCAGGGCCCGATTGCTCTGGCGCACCAATTCGTCGGTGTCGCCGTCGATGAGGCGCTCGAGGTCGTCGCGGCGGGAAGGCTTGAGTTGGGCGAAGGCGTCGTCGACACGGCGCAATTCGGCGACCAGGTCGCGGGGCTCGGGCGTGCGCTCAACCATGGGCCACCACCTTGTCGGCCGACACCGATACCGAAGCGGATGCCGATGCCCCCCAGCCGGCGCGACCAAGGATGGCCTCGGCCCGCTGCACGAGTTTGCAGGCCGTCGGCACCGAACACGACAGCACCTGGGCGACGTCGGCCAGCGGCGCGTCGTCGAGGCGCACCATGCAAAATGCCACCCTCTCCCGGCCGGGCAGCAGGCCAAGGGCGTCGATGGCTTCCCGCTGGACACCGTTGAGGCGGGCCCGCGCGTCGGCGCCAGGACCGGGGGCCATCTGGCTGCCCAGCAGCAGGGCCACCAGGGGATTGTTGCGCACGGCCTCTTTGCGCAGGCGGCTGACGCAGCCGTTCATGGTGCAGCGATAGAGGTAGCCGCCGAGGTCGCGGCTGTCGTCGAGGCTCTCGTAGCTGGTCAACAGCTTGACGAAGACATCATGGACCACGTCCTCGGCAAACGCCCGACGACCACCGCCCACCCGCAACGCCGCGCGGAACAAGCGGTCCCGCTCCCGCTCATAGAGGGCCCGAATCTGCTGGTTGCGCTGGGTGGCCGTGGTCATCGTCTCATCACACGCGCCAGCCGCGCCGAAATTTCACCGAGTCCATGTACGTCTTTATCGCACCGCATCATCGCTGCCCGGAGCCAGGGGGGAAATTGAAGCGCAACCCGCTGGAAAAACTAATGAAAACAGGTTGCCTCTCCCAGAGGTCGCCGCCGTCGACGGTGTGGATCCGGGTCCGGGTGGCGCTGCCAACGGCCATCCCCAGGGTCCCCTCGATTCCCGGCCACAGGGTCAACGCGACGCTGGCGGGCAGCAGCAGCAGGGGGTCCGCGGCCACGCCAGCATCGACGTCGGTGTAGAGCCAACTGTGCAGCCACGCCCCCGCCACCAGGCCCACCGACAGCGACACGTCGGACGTCAGGGCGGTACGGGCCACGCCGCCAACGCCGAAAAAGGGCTCGGCAATCGACACGGCGCCCAGGCTGCCGCTGCCGCCGATGACGACGTGGGGCCCCCACACGACCGGTACGCCGACCACGTCGGTGCTCCACCACCAGAGGCTCAAGTCCGTCACGACCAGGGGGTCGATGCCATACAGCCGTCCCAGGGCCCCACCCTGGACACCAATGGAAAACGGCAGCGTCGGCGCGGTCGTCGGCGCGGTCGTCGGCGCGGTCGTCGGCGCGGTCGTCGGCGGTGCGGTCAGGCGCCGGGGCAGCAGGGGCAGCAACCACTGTGACGCCTCGGCCAGCGCGGTGTCGCGGGGGAGGGTCTGGGCGTCGGCGCAGACGCCGTCGACGCTGGCGGCCCGGCTGACGCCGACCTCGTCGTCGTCGGCCACCACACACAAGCGGACGGCCGGCACGACGGTGCCGAGGGCCACGCCAGCCTCCAGGATGGCCACCGCGAGGCCATCGCCGAGTTCGCGGGCGCCAGTGCCATCGGTGAGGTCGAGGCGAAGCACGGGCGCGGCGGCAGTGCCGCTGGCCGTCGACGTCAGCGCTGGCAGCGGCGGCGTCGACAGCACCAGGGCCTTGATTCGTTGACCAAGCTCCAATTCCACCAGGGCCCGGGGGCCCGGGGGCACGACGCTGGCGGTGGTTTCTCGACCTCGACAGACGACGGCCAGCCCGCCATCACCAGCTCCCACCATCACCACGTGGGTGATGCCATCCATCCCCGCTCGGGGCGCGCTCACCACCAGTCCCTCGTCCATGAGAAAGCGAGCCAGGCTGCCCAGCACAGCAACGTCGTCGATGATGAGCTGAAGCCGGATGACGGCCGTCGCCGTCGCCACGTCGGGGGTCGCCGCGTCGGTGGTCGCCACGTCGGTGGTCGCCACGTCGGTGGTCGCCACGTCATTCCCACCGGCAAGGGTCGGCGCCGAGGTCGTCACCACGCAGACGAAGGCGGCGACCAGGGTCAGGTGATGGAAACGGCCGAGCATGCGCGGCAAGGGTGGGGCCGACCAGCGCGGCATGCAAGTGGGCTTCATGCCTTCGAGCTGACGATGACGATGACGATGACGATGACGATGACGATGACGATGACGATGACGATGACGATGACCTTGCCCCTGGTGGGTCGACGCGCCGGCACAGC
>CAJBHN010000428.1 GCA_903952805.1 uncultured Myxococcales bacterium
AGAGCTCTTTGCTCTTCGCCCACGCCGTGGGCGAAGAGCAAAGAGATCTCGGGATCACTGGCCCAGGTGCTGGAAGATGTGTTCCGCAACGCCCACCAGGCCAAATTCGATTGGCGGCGATCAGCCATGGCGCAAGGTCGGGTGAACCGACACCGGCTGCGTGCTCCTCAGCCGGCGAGCAGCCTGAGGTGAAGACGTCTGCGTCTCGCCTCAGCCTTTCGTCTGTCTCGTGGGTCCGTGCCGGCGCCTCCCGCAACGAGCAGTGCCCGAAAGAGGCCATGCTCCAAGCCCCGGGACCGGCTCGTGCGCCGCCGTCGAGGCAAGGTCAAAGCCCAGAGCGACCAGGTGGCTCAGCCGCCAGGTGCTACGACGAGGCATACCGAGTGTATGGAGAGGAGCCGCAACCACGCGGATGGGCCGCTTGGGCGCGCTCAGGCACGCAGCAGCGCCGAAATGCCAGGCACGCGAAGGTCCGGCCGGGTACCAAGTCCGACATCGTCGTAGAGCGTCTGAAGCACGTTATCGGGCTTGAGTGGGTCGGCGGAGCCCTCGGGGAGCACGGCACCGGTGGCGGGGTCAACGGGCTGGGGCAACATCCCCCGATCGCTCGAGCCGCCAATGTCGACGCCTTGGATGGGCCCCCCAAGCAAGAAGCAAGAGTTCGTCAGGTGGTGGTCGCGGCCCATCGACGCATTGAGCATCGGCGTGCGCGAGAATTCGCTGAAGCCGACGATGACGGTGTGATCCAGCCATGACGAGCCATCACCGGCCGGAAACTCGGTTTCCTGAAGGTGTCGCGCGAGTCTCGCAATGGCATTGAAGCCTCGGCGCTGATTCGGCCCCTGCTGCGTGGCCCAGTTCTGGAAGTGGGTGTCGAGGCCTCCGGCTACCTCGATGGTGACGGCCCGCGAGACCCCACCAATCAATGCCTGAGCCGCCATCGCCGCCTGCGCCTCTGGTGTCCCAAGTCCGAGATTGATGTTCATGTTGTAGCGGGCACGCAACGCCAGCACCGATGGCGTATTGGCGGTGAAGTCGAACAGCGAATCGAGCCGTCCCTCCAACATTTCCTTCGTCGTCTGACGAGCAAGTTCAGCGGTCGACCGCATCGGCGAATGGCGCGCTGCCGCACAATCCGCCTGCGACGCGAGGTGGGCGTCCACCTGCCGTTGCAGCAACGGCGACAATGTTGGCCCGGCAGGCCGAAGCGCACGCAGCAAGTCGTTGCCGGTCGCCACCTTCAACGCCGTCGCATAGGTCGGCTGGTCGACGTTGTAGGTTTCCGCGCCGACAACGAGGTTGGGGATCGGGTCCCCAATGCCAAGCGCCGAAGCCATCCATGTCCCCGCCGACGAACCACGGGCCGACAGGCCGCTGGGCTGTTTGCCCGTCAGGAAACGACGACGTCCAACCTCGTGGGTGAGCGTGTCCATGGAGAGCCCGCGCACGACGCCGAGCCGCTCAACGAGACCTGGCGCCGCGAGTTCTCCAATGTACGGCCCGAAAATGCGGCGGCGACCGCCGACATCAACGCGGACAAGGGACTGGTCGGCAGTCGGCAGCAGGTCGTAGCCCGGCTGAATCCCGGTCGCACTGAGGCTGCCGTTGTTGAAGGTCGACGGTTCGCGCGGGTCGAGCCCAAGCAATACGTCCCAGCCGCCGCTGAAATAACAGAAAACGTAATACCGGTCGTTCTTCAAGACGGCGCCAGCCGCCTGGGCGCGAGCGGGCGCCGACCATGACGATGCGCCACCAAAGCAAGCAAGACTGCCGCCGAGGACGAGGGAGGAGCGCAACATATCGCGGCGCGTGTTCTTGGGGTTCATCCCGGGTCTCCTTGGGTGCGAGCAGTCTTCATCGACACAAACACGCGATTCGCCGGCGAGGTCAGTACGTGAAGAAGTCAGGATGCTCGATGAGCGCGACGCAGACTGCCGACCAGGCAGCCCGCGGTGTTTCGAGATGCTCAGCCGTCAAGTACAGCCAACGCCAGCCGTCGAGATGTCCCTGGGCTTCAGCCCCGCGGACGTCACTGCCGTGAAAACGCAACAAGAGTCTCGTCAGGTTGGCGTCCAGTCGCGCGCCTGCCCGGTCTGACGATTCGTCGGGACCGACGTCGACAAAGAACACACGGCGCGCAGGCGGAGTCGACAACTCGCGGGTGAACAGATCGGCGCACACTTTACGAGCGGCGTCGTTCATGAACTTTTGAAACAACGGCGACGGCGTCAAGTCTTCCTCGGTCGTCGTCAAGAAGTCAGGTTTCCCCAGTGTCGGAGCCAAGGCTTCCCACTGGTTCTTGCCAGCCTCGTCCCACGTAATGCCGCCAGTCGCACTCTTGAAGGCCGCGTCGAGTTGGCTGAGGTCCATACGCCGACGAGAACGCGACGGCGCTTCAATGGTCGGCGCCACCACCGGGGGAGGCGCAAGGTCAGGGTGACCGTCGACGGTGTCCACCGTCACGACGTCGACGACCTGAGCGGTCCCTGGCACGCCAAACACCGACCCCGCGATGCCAGAGACCCGGTGGGTCAGCCCGGCCCCTGACGTTGGCATGGCGGTTTCAAACGGCGCCAAGACGCCTGACAGCCACGACGAGGCCGATTGGCGCGCAGGTGCCTGGGCCGCTGGTGACGATGAAGTCGGTGCAGCCGAAGCCGACGCGGGAGCCGATGGCCCACAGCCCGTCGTCGCTATCGACAACGCTGACACCGAGGACAGCAGGATGAAGCGAATGAAAGCGGATTGGAGCATCAGCGAACCCTCCGGTACAGCTCGCTCTGCAAAATGCGCTTGACGAGCGCACGGTAGCGAAAATCGTCGTCTTCAAAGCCGCGGGTCAGTTCATCGACGAAGCTGTCTTCGTTGCTGCCAAGGGGACGGCCCAGCAACCATTCCGCGGTGGAGCGTGCCACGCAGCGCTGCAAACGGCCATCTACCACGGACGAGCGCACGAGCAGGCGTGGACCGGCCTCGATGTTTCTCACGTGCTCCGCGCCGAGAAAGACGTAGGGGCGAAAGGTTCCGAGCCACTGGCGGTCGGCCTCGGTCTGCGCCTTCGTGACGTAGAAACGATTGCAATCGTCGGAGCAGCCACTGCCATTGAGCGCACAGCGACGGCAATCGTCGCGGACCGCCGGATAGAACGTGGGCGACAGCATCCCGGCGCCGTACTCGGTAAAGCGTCCCCAATGCGCGGCGGCGGGCTCAAGCACGGCGTGACAGTATTTGCAGCCCGCGCGAGCCTGCAGATCAGGTTCGGCCGCGGCGCCGGTGACGATCTCGATGCCGCCAGCAGGCGGCTGGAACGGCTGACACAAGAAGGCATTGTAATACCGGTTCGCTCGAGCCCGATCGGACTGGAACCGCAGCAAAAAGGCCGGACTCGTAAGCACCCCCGAGTGCCTGTCATCGAGCCGCAGTTCCCGCCAATCAGCAGCAGCAGAAAACGCGAGGTCGGTCGGCAGCGTCTGGACGTCGACCGCCGACGGCTCCATGCGCACAAAACGCGGGATTTTCGTCAGGTGGCGCCAGAAGTGCGCCAGCGGACCGTTGACGAAGGCACGGTTACCGGTGAGGAGGTCGAGATAGCTTTCGTCCTCCACGACATTGGCGGCGACACGACGATCGAGATCCTCGAGCATCGCATTGCGCACGAGGGTCTGGTCGTTTGACCGGAGACACCAGCGCAGATCAGGCCCGCAGCCGCAGCCACGACGACCGCCGCCGGTCTCGCTCGAGCAGTCGGCACCGTCATCTGCCGTCAAGGCATCCTGGGCGTCAAAGGCGCAGACCTTCACTGGCGTGGAAGGGTCCCAAAACGGGCGCACCATGACCCAGCCTTCTCGACGCGCGCCGGCGTCTGGGGTCGTGACGACGTTGCCTTCGGTGTCGTAGCGGGCGGGCTCATCGAGGCACGTCGCCCCCCGCATGCCGCGGTAGGTCTCCTGGATGTTGCCGTCGGTGCGAAAGACGATGCCCCTGCCATCGACCCCCACCGTACGCGTCGAGAATTCGATTTGCGACAGGTTCGGCCAGAGCAGGGAACGATGGCGACGAACGACCCGCTGAGCGAACGCATCCGACGTCAACCACTCTTCGACAAATCGATCTTCCAGCTCGGCGACGGCAGCGTCGTCAAGGCCATCAAATGCCGCGATCTCCTCCAGCGATGCCGGCGTGCCGCGCAGATCAAGTGACAGCGCGCGCAGACGGCCGACGACGTCGGCCTCGGGGGTGTCAACGGGACACACCAGCTCGGCGTTGGCGATGTCGGCTTCCTGGGCCTGGACGGGGACGGCCGACAGGACGACCGCGGTCAACAGCCCCATACCGAAGAACGTCCGCCGGTTGTCGCGCTGGCTGCGTGCTCTGGTCATCGCTTCACTCCTGCATCCCGGTGGCCGCCCAGAGGCGGATTCGGAGACGATCTTCTTCGGAAAGGGGCTCGCCAAGAGGCATCTCGCCACTATCGAGCGCTTCTACAATGCGGTCAATCTCTGCTCGCCATTGGTCACTGTTTTCAAGAGGATGAGCGCCTCCCGTCGGTGTGTGACAGGCGCTGCACACACCTTCCGCCACAGGCAGCACGTCGTCGGTCCACGTGGGAAAGTCCGCCGTGAGCGCGAAAAACTGCCGTTCAGCTCGAAGGACATCACCGTCGGGGTAGGTCGCCGTAGCGACGAGCCGGTGCAATCCGGGCGAGAGCTGCGTCGGATCGAGGGAGAGGGGCGCACCGGCAGGAATGCTGACACCGTCGAGCACCAATGCGAGTTCCGCCTGGAGGCTTCGAGGCAGCGCGCGCGCGTCGACCAGTCTGACGGTCTCAAGCACTTCAGCTTCGCGTGGGGCTTCCAAGCGGACGCTGCGCCCTTCTCGGAGGCGTTCGACGACCCCATCAGCACGAACGACCAGGGCAGCACCATCGTCAGCGGCCAGGAACGTCGTGGGAGCGGGCCCGGCGACGCTGAACACGCCCCCCTCCACGTGCACCAGGTCGGCGCCAACCGAGAGCCAGACATCGGTCGCGCGCCGACCAGCGGTCACCGATCCGACGTCTTCAGCAAAGAGCCACTGCAGCCAATCACCGGCAGCCGAACGCTCCAGCAAACGGCCTGCCGCCACCACCCACAGCGTGCCACGAGCGTCGACGTCGACGGCCACGGGCGAGGCGACACCGAGGTCGAATGCACGCAAGGTCGCGTCGCCGCCAACGGCGAAGACCCCGCGGTCACTGGCTGCGACCACCAGCTGCGTGCCATCAATGCTCAAGGGTCCAGCCAGCTGCGCTGCGGCCAGAGGCACACCGCCAGGGCGGACTTCCTCGAAGCGGGTGGCATCGTAGCGGTACAGACCGCCGGCAGCCGCGATCCACAGCGTGTCCCCGACCTCCATGAGGTCAACCACTGGGCCCGTCCTGGCTCCCAATGGTGAGGGGGCGAGGACCGAAGTCCCACCGGTCGTCGACAACGCCAACAATGCGGTCTCGGTTGCGATCAGCGCGCCGCCTTCGCCCAGAGCAGACGTCAGCGCACCCTCGATGACACGAGCCGCTCGGGGCGTACCGGCCCCTCGAGCGAGAATCTCACCATTGGCCCCAACAACCTCGAAGCCATCCGCGCCGCCCCCTCGAACCACGCGATCGAGGCCAAGGGGAAGCGCCACTGGTCCAGTGCCCAGGGGCTCGGTGTCGAGTTCGGCCGCAGAGCCAGGAACCACGATTGGCACGTCGATGACGCCAGCGTCGTCGAGGAAGCCAGCGTCGTCGGGAAAGCCAGCATCGTCCTGGACGCCAGCATCGTGGACTACGCCTCCATCGTCGATCACGCCCGCGTCGCTCAAGCTCCCCGCATCCACCCCGGTGTCCACCTCATCGACCACGTCGCCAGGCGGGCCTTGCACGATCGGGTCGCAACCCAAGAGAGAGAGGAAGCACATGAAGGCGACACCGGTCTGGAAGGACCGATTGTGAGGCAGCTTGCCTATGGCGCTTGACCAGATCAGTGAAAACTCATGCACACTGCGACCCTACTTGGAGTCGCACGTGCCCTACGATTCGAGCCTGCCAATTGTCTCGATCTGTGTCTCTGTTTGGGGCCGGATCTGCGGCATCCGCCTTCTCGCGCTCAGCGCCGTCTTCACCGCCTTCATGCCGACGGCTGCCTGCGATGTGTCCAACGTTGACGGGCCGCCTGGTGGCGAGGGCGAGGGCGAGGGCGAGGGCGAAGGCGAAGGCGAAGGCGAAGGCGAAGGCGAGGGCGAAGGCGAAGGCGAAGGCGAGGGCGAGGGCGAGGGCGAAGGCGAAGGCGAAGG
>CAJBHN010000429.1 GCA_903952805.1 uncultured Myxococcales bacterium
CCGACCCCGCGTCTGACGTGCTCAAGACCGTGGCCCTCGTTGGTTGGGCTCGTTCAGGCGTGCAGGATCAGACGCTCAAGGTCGAGATGGAGTTCAGCAACGCCGACAACTCGTGGGCCGGTTCTGACTTTCGCAACGTCGACCTCAACATTGAAAACGTGCAGAACAGCCTGACCTGCACCAAGCCCCAGTTCCTCTCCATCGGGCCTTCGGGCACGGGCGTCTTCGCCGACTCCTGCGCCGAGTGGAACAGCTTTGGCCAGCTTGGCCAGACGAGCTGGATTGGCCTGGGGGTCTATGAAGAGCCCGAGCGCGTCGTCGTGCGTGGGCTCGGGCCCACGGGTGGCCAGGGGCAGCGCTTCAACGTCGGCATCACCTACATCGAAGACTGCGCCAACATTCCCTCGGGACTGCTGTCGGACATTCTCGGTATCGCCGGCAGCGTGCTGCTGGGGGCCCTGGGTGGCGCCGTCGGGGTGCCCATCGCCGTCGACCCCTCCAGCATCTCCGACACCATCGCCAACAACTGCTTCGACCACGCCGCGACGACGGTCACCACCCGCATCTCGCTGGACGGCGTCGTGGTGGCCTCGCCGCAGACCCGCCTGGGCGCCAAGGGCGACTTCGCCACCGTCGCCACCATGAAGCGCGTCAACGGGGCCTTCTGCTCCGAGACGGCCGGCATCGGCGGCCCCGACCTGCAGTGTCAATGAGTCCGCTTGACCATCGCGCCGGTGGCGATGGTCTGATCGGGGAGCGTCCATGAGCGTCCGTGTCCTGCCTCGTTTGCTGCCCGCTGTCGTCGTCGGCGTTGTCGTCGTCGGCGTCGGCTGCCTCAGCGAGATCGCCGCGCCCGGCTGCCGGGGCCCCACCTGCAAGGTGGTCGACGACAACGCGGAGCCGCCGCGCTTGTTCGTCGACCCGCCCTTTGGCCTCGGCTTTGATTGCGTGACCCTTGGCTGCGACGTCGAGCGCCGCATGGTCGTTGAGAACCGCGGCGGCGGCACCATCTCGCTGGCGCTGGCGCGCCTCAGCGTCGATACGTCGACGGACTTCAGCCTGCGCACCGCCAGCGCGCCGCTGCCGTTTGATGACGCCTCGGCCATCGACATCACCGTCGACACGCCGCTTGAACTCTTTGTTCGCTACGTCCCCGGGGACGGCAACGCTGACGACGGCACGGTGCTGCTGAACTGGCACGACGCCACCGTCGCCTTCGACGACGCGGTCCTCGAGGTCGTCGAGCTGCCCCTGTCGTCGCGGGCCCTCGGCGATGCGGTCGCCGTCACCGACACCACCCGCCTGAACTTCGGCTTTGTCCCCGTCGGCGGCTACGCCACCCGGGCGGTGAATTTCACGAATGCCGGCAGTGGCGGCGTGTTGTCGGTGGGGCCCGTGTCCCTCGAAGACGGCACCGGGCCGGTCTTCGCCGAGCCCGTCGCTGGCGCCTGGACGACGCTGTTTGCCAACCCCGGCGAGGCTGCCGCCGTGCTGGTGAACTTCCGCCCTGACGCCGTGGGCACCTTCACTGGCGCCATCTTGGTGCAGACCAACGACGGCGCCGCCCCCGCCATCCGCGTCGAGGTCGCCGGCACCGCCGTCGCCGAACCCGACGCCGTCCCCGCCAGCCGCGCTCTGGACTTTCAGGCCATCCGCGTCGGCACCAGCCGCACCCTCCCCCTCGTCATTCACAACGCGGGCGGCACGCCGTTGACCCTGCAGGGCAGCGTGCAGTCCGGCGCCGGCCTGACCCTCGGCACCACTGAACCCATCGTCGTGCCGCCGCTGGAGTCAGCCACCGTGCCCGTCACGTGGTCGCCCACGACGGGAGGGGGGCTGACCGGTCGCCTCGTCTTCGCCACCAACGATCCCGCCGAAGCAAGCATCAGCATCGACGTCACCGGCTTCGCCAACGCGCCCCAGCTGGCGGTGTCGCCGTTGAACATCGACTTTGGTTCGGTGGTGCAGGGCTGGACCACCGAGGGTCGCTCGTTCGTGTTGAGCAACAGCGGCTTTGGCGAACTCACCATCAGCACCATCGCGTTTGACGTTGGCTCCTCCAGCCAGATTCGCTTTGTCGAGGTGCCCAACCTCCCCGTCAAGCTCTCGCCCGGCGACCCCGGCGTCATCGTCACCGTCGTCATGGAGGCCAGCACCCTGGGCACCATTGGCGCCGCGGTCCTCGTCGGCACCGACGGCGTCGACGGCCCCGTCGGCCTCGGCGGCGTCGGCCGCTTGCAGGTCGGCGGCGTCGTCGTCACCTGCGAGCAAGGCTGTCCCGTCAGCAACGGCACGCCGTCGTGTGGCACCGGCGAGTGCCGCATCGGCAGCTGCATCAACCGCTTCCACGACGCCGACAACGGCTTCGGCAACGGCTGCGAATGCGGCGAAGACCTCGTTCCCGGCGGCGCCGGCACCCGCCGCGACGTCGGTGGAACCTGCGGCGGGCTCAACATCGGCCCCCTGGGTGACGATTGCGCCTCCGTGCGGGAGGTTCGGGTTGGAGGAACGCTGCACGACGAGCAGGACGTCGATCTCTACTTCTTTCGTGCCACCGACGAGTCCCGTGTGTTTGGGTGCGATGGCTTCGGCGATTCGTTTGGCGTTCGCATTCGCCTCGAGGGTGCGCCCAGCGGCGCCCGATTGTGTGCGCGTCAGGCCGACGACGGGGTTGGGTGCGGTGGTGAAAATCAACGACGCTGCGTCAACGCCGGCAGCGACATCTTTTTCGGTGGTGGCAACCAACTCTTTGGTGGCAGCGACACCTCCGATGTGACCGTGTGGGTTGAGTGGCAAACGGGAGCGGCGCCGCAATGCGGCAGTTACACGCTCTTCGTCAAGGGCAACGACGGCTAGTGCCGTGACCGGGACGTCGTGAATACAGATCGCGCCGCAGATTTTCGGCGTGAGCAAGGCTCGGCGCAGGGCTGGCCCTCGTGGCCAGACCGAGCACGCAACGACGCTCACGTCGAAAAGACCAAGGGAGATGTGATCTCGAAGCCCCGGTCACGGCACGAGTCAGCCGATGCCGACGCGGCCGGCTGTGCCATCGCCAAAGACGTGGACGCTGTCGGCGTCGACGTCGACGACCAGCGGTGTTTGCCATGACGATTGCACGACGCTGTGGGCGACGCGCACGCCGCGCGCCACCGTGACCCCACGGCCGATGACCGCCAGCGGGCCGACTTCGGCGCCTTCTTCGACGACGGCGCCGTCGTCGACGAGGCAGGGGCCGACCAGGGTGGCGGTGGGGTCGATGCGGGCGCCGGGATGGACAAAGACGCGGCCCGGCTGTTCCGTGAAGCGCGCAAACGGCGTCAGCGACGTCGGCTGCACCTCGCCGGTCAGCAGCACGCGATTGGCCTCCCACAGGCGCTCAGGCGTCCCGACGTCGAGGAAGAGGCCGCGGTGGTCCTGGCCCCGCAGCAATGCGTCCTGCTTGAGCCAGTGGGGGTAGCCCTCTTTGTTGATGCAGCTCTCGACGCCCCCAGCCGTCGGTGGCGTGGTGGCGGTGTCGACGACGACGGGGGGCAGCACGTCGAGGGCGCGAGGATGCACGCAATGCCAGCCGCAGAACATGCGCTCGCGGGCGACGATGCCCAGCGGCGGCACGCGGCCGGCGAAGGTGACGATGCGGTCGTCGTCGTCGGTGCCGATGGCGCCGTAGCGGGCGACGTCGGGGACGCCTTTGAGCACCAACGTCGACAGCGCATCGTCAGCGGTGGCAAGCAGGGCGGTGACGTCGAGGTCGATGAGCGCGTCGGCGTTGGCGATGAGGGCGCGGCCGCCGTCGCCGGGCAGGATGGAGCGCAGGCCCGCCAGGCCGCCGCCGGTGCCAAGCACGGTGGGCTCCCAGGTGAAGTGCAGCGCCATCGTCACGCCGTCGACGACGATGCTGTCGCCCAGCGCCCGCGGGATGGCCGGGTGCAGCCAATGCGAATTGAGCGCGACGTCGGTGACGCCGGCGTTGGCCAGCAACTGCAGCGTGTGCACCACCAGCGGTCGCCCGCAGACCTCGAGGAGGGGTTTGGGGCGCTGCTCGGTGAGGGGGCGCAGGCGGGTGCCCAGGCCCGCGGCCAGAATCCAGGCGACGGTCATGGCCGGTCATAGCAAAAAGCGCCCCCTTCTCGTCATCGGTTCCGACACAACGACGACAGAACGACGACACAACGACGACACGACGACGACACGAGGACGGCCCGAAGACGGCCCGAAGACGGCACGAAGACGGCCCGAAGACGGCACGAAGACGGCCCGAAGACGGCACGAAGACGGCACGAAGACGGCACGCTCCTGTTGCCTGGCTGCGGGGACACCCACTGGCGTCGTCGCCGTCGATTCGCCAGACCCGTCGCGTGACCGACCCCGCGACCGACCATGCCCCCCACCAGACCCGCACCATGGCTGCCGACGACGCGGGCCTGCGGGCGGCCGTCGAGGTGCTGCGGCGCGACGGCGTCGTCGCTGTGCCCACCGAGACGGTCTACGGTCTGGCGGGACGGGGCCTGTCGGTGCGGGCGGTGCAGAACATCTACGCCGCCAAGGGCCGGCCCGCCGACAACCCCGTCATCCTGCATGTCCACGACGAGGCCGCCGCCTGGCCCCTCTTTGCCTTTCGAGACGCCTCCGAAGCCATCGCTTGTCGACGCGCCGAGGCCCTGGCCCGCCGCTTCTGGCCTGGACCGCTGACGATCGTCGGCACGGCCAGCGCCGTCGTCCCCGACGTCGTGCGGGCTGGCTTGCCCAAAGTCGCGGTGCGGGTGCCGGCGCATCCCTTCGCTCGTCGGCTGGCAGAGGCCTTGAATGAGCCGTTCGCCGCGCCGTCGGCGAATTTGTCGGGCCGTCCGTCGCCCACCAGTGCCGTCGACGTTGGCGCGACGCTGGCGGGCCGTATCGAGCTCATCATCGACGGCGGCCCCTGCGCCCGCGGCATCGAAAGCAGCGTCGTCGACGTCTCGGGCGAACGCCCGCGCCTGTTGCGGCCCGGGGCGCTCAGCGTGCTGGAACTCAAGCGGGTGCTGCCCGATCTCGACGTGCGCCCGCCCGGCCTGGCCGCCCACGGCACCGACGCCAGCCCCGGCCTGCGCCACAAGCACTACGCTCCCGAGGGGGGAGCCGCACTCATCCCGGCGTCGTGGTTGGCGTCGCTGTGGGACGACGACGACACCGGCATCATCGCCCGCCAACAGGACGTCGTGGGCCTGCGGACCCGACGGGCCTTCGTCGCCGTGCTGCCGAGCGACGCCGACGGCTACGCCCGCGAGCTGTTCTCGGCGCTGTATCGGGCCGAGAGGGCAAGGCCGGCGCGGCTGGTGGTGGTCGACGTGCCCCACGACGAGGCGTGGATCGGCGTGCGCGATCGGCTGCTGCGCGCGACCATCAGCGAGGGCTGACGTCGTCGTCATGGTCGTCGCCGTCGTCGTCGTCGTCGACCGCGGCGCCGCTGGCCCTCAGTCCCTGGTCACGAAGCGCTTGCGGTGCGCGAGCAGCAGGAAGGCCTCTTTGCTGTTGGGCTGCAGGCCACTTTTGGACGTCTCGTCGGCGAAGTCGGCCTCGAGTTCGAAGGGCGTCTTGTGCTGCAGGCGCGACTTCTCGTCGGCGGTGCGCTGCAGCTTCTGGCCGTCGTCGCTGCGCTTGGCCTGGAACTCGCGCCGGTCGGTGTCGATGAACGCGCGGTGGCCCTGGACCTGCTCGGCGTTTTGGCGCTTGAGGTCGTCGACGTGGGCGGCAGCGACGTCGCTCCAGTCCATGGCGGCCATGAAGTGCAGGGCTTCGCTGCTGAAGGCCGAGCGGTTCTCTGTGGCGTGGTAGGCGAGGACCGTCTTGACGTCGGTGGTCTCGACGCCGGCTCGCTTGAGCATGCCCTCGAGGTCATGCTTGGACAGGCAGGTGCCAGCGTCTACATGCCGGCGGATGTCGGCGTGGACGGCGCGGGCGGCGCCGCTGCGCTTCAGGCAGGCATTGACGTCGGCCAGCGAGATGTCGGGCAGGTGGCCAAGGGCCGCGGTGCGGACGGTGCCGCCGACGGCAGCGGCGCTCCCGGGCGGCGGCGCAATGGTGGGGCGGGCTTTGATGTCGACCATGGCAGCTCCTGCAATGCCTGAGTCTATTGGCGCCCATCGTCATTTGGCGCGCCAGAAAAACAATGAAAAAGCAGACACTTGTGGCTCATGTCGCCAGCGCGCCAGATCTGCGACCTTCCCGCTACACCATCCATGCCGATCATTTCGCCCAAGCCTCCGCAGCGCGCCCCGATGCAGGACCTGAAGACCGCCGAGCGCGTCGCCAAGGAAATCTACGGACCCACCGCGGTCATCGTCGACAAGGGCATCCCTGGCGTCCTCGACAAGAAGGACCGGCTGGTGCGCCAGGACGGCAACCGCACCGTCAAC
>CAJBHN010000430.1 GCA_903952805.1 uncultured Myxococcales bacterium
AGGGCGGCGCTGCCGTCACCGACGTTGTCGAAGCCCACGCCGCGGAAGCGGGAAGCATAGCCAGCCCCCAGTTCAAAGCCCGACACCGCCCCCAAGCCAGCCGGGTTGACAAAGAGCGCAGTGGCGTCGTCGACAGCTGCCGTCTGGGTATTGGAGAACGCGGCGCCGGAGCGGGCGTCTGACAAGCCCTGGGCGTCAGCCGGTGGGGCGAGGCCAAAGGCCACCGCTGCCGTCAATGCGAAGATGAAGCGAGACCCCACAAATGCGCGCATGGGGCGTTTTCACGACACAGGCGCCGGGCGTCAAGCGCAGACCCCATCGAGAAGGTCGACGCCGACGGGGGCGTGATCACTGCCGGTGACAGCCCCCAGGATGAAGGCCCCAGCCAAGAATGGCTGTACCGCCTTCGACGCCAGCACGTAGTCGATGCGCCAACCGATGTTCTTTTCGCGCACCCCGACGCGCTGGGACCACCAGGAATAGTGGCCGCCGCCGTCGACAAACTGTCGGAAGGTGTCCAGCCAGCCCTCACCCAGCCATCGGCCCATTTCAGCGCGCTCGTCTGGGGTGAACCCTGAGGTCTTCTGGTTCTCTTTCGGCCGGGCGATGTCTTGGTCGGTGTGGGCCGTGTTGAAGTCCCCCATGACCAGCACCCGCCCCCCCGCACGGCGCTCGGCCTCGACCATGTCGTAGACCTTCTGCGTGAAGGCCAGTTTGTACGGAATGCGGCTGTTGTCCCGCTCCTTGCCGTTGCCATTGGGGAAGTACCCGTTGACCACGAGGAGCTTGCCGAAGCGGGCGAACTGCAGTCGACCCTCGACGTCAAAGGCATCGATGCCCACCGAGGTCAGCAGTTCATCGGGAGGTCGTCGGGACAGCAAGCCAACGCCAGAGTAGCCCTTGCGAACCGCAGGCGTGATGACGCCATGCCACCCATGCTCCTTGAGCGACTGCAGTTCATCTTCGACCTGGTCGGGGGTGGCGCGCGTCTCCTGCAGGCCGACGACATCGGCCCCGGAGTCGTTGAGCCAGCGGATGAAACCCTTGCCCATCACGGCCCGCAGGCCGTTCACGTTCCACGAAATGACGCGCATTTTTGGACCTATGGCAAGTCGGAATAGCCAATCAAGGCCCGGTCGTAGTGATCGCCACGGGCGACATCGAGCACGCGGACCTCCAGCAGTTGCCCGCCGACACCTTGATCCCGCTGCGCCAGCACCACCTGATGAATGTTGCCGTCTTTGACGTCGAGGATGACCCCGGCGCGATCAGGGGTGAAGTTGAAGCGCCCCCGATCTTCCCAGTCGAAAAAGCAGGCCATGCCGGCCACGGGCTCCGGCCGGCTCCCGCGAGGGACATAAAAGCCGGACCGCTTGAGGTAGTGGATCAGGTTTCCCGACGAGCGGAAAAAATAGTTCTGGCCGGGGGAGTTGGCCCCGCCGCCGATCTTTCGGTAGCCCGCCTCATCCTTGACGAAGTCGCGCTCGAGACCGTCTTGCAGCCAGGGGCTACCCGCCACCATGACCACATCGATGGCGCACAATGGCGTCCGGACGGCGTCAAAATCATTCGGCACCGTCACGCCCACCAGGGCCCTGGCTGCCTGAAGAATATGGCCGCGCCTCGCGACGCGGGCCGGACTTGCCACCATGTCGCTGGGTTGGACCATCTGTTGATTCCTCCATCCGACGCGTCGGGAAAACGCGCATCAAACATGTACCGACGGTACTGCTTGCGAAGCAAGTCTGCGGAGGCAATAGTGCGCCACGCTGTCGGGGCGTAGCTCAGCTTGGTAGAGCGCCAGTTTTGGGTACTGGAAGTCGCACGTTCGAATCGTGTCGCCCCGACCACCCGCCCTCCTCGTTACGGACGAGGAGGGCGGCCCACGCGCCCATAGCTCAGCTGGATAGAGCATCTGCCTTCTAAGCAGGGGGTCCCAGGTTCGAGCCCTGGTGGGCGTGCGTTCATTCAATCGACGTCGTCATCACGCCGCCAACTGGGCCTCGACCCTGGTGCGGACGGCGCGGATCGCGCTGCTGCGTTCGCGGGACAAGGTCGAGGGATGCAGGCCAAGGCCGGCGGCGACCTCCGTCAGGGTTTCCCCTCCCATGGATCGGCGGAGGACCTGGCGCTGACGGCGTGGCAGCGCCTCAATGCTGTCCTCAACCAGGCGCAGGCGGGTCTCCTTTGCCAGGCGTTCCACCCAGGCGTCCCGATCACAGACCTCGTCGATCACCGTATCTGCGTCGATGTCGGCGACGGTGGCGTCCAGGCGCTGGCGCGCCCGCAGCGTGTCGACGACGTCGCCGTGGAGGCGGCGGTACAGGTACGCCGACAACGTCACGCGATGTGGCTCCCAGCGCGGCAGGTGGCGGGTCAAGCAACGCAACATGAAGGCCTGCAGGAGATCGTCGCGATCGGCCGCGTCAAAGGAGATCATCCGGCGGGTCAGGCTGCCGATCCGGACGGTGGTCCACGTGATCAAGGCCCGGCTGAAAGCAGCCTGGACCGCCGGCGTCGCCCGCGGATGACGCATGAGCAAACCGAGGTGATCGATGGACAGGTGACTACGGGGG
>CAJBHN010000431.1 GCA_903952805.1 uncultured Myxococcales bacterium
CGCATCCTGGCCAACAAAAACCGCGAACAAGGTGGCGAGGGCTTTCGTCGCCAGGTCCAGCGCATCGGCGCCATCATGCGCACCCTCGACGCCGAGCCCATCTCCGTCGCCATCGGTCATCTGCGCCTCGAGGGCACCCTCGCCAGCGAGGCCGTCCAGAAGGGGGAGCGCTGGCGCACCAGGCTGTTGGAGGAGGGCGACGCCGCCATCGATGCCCTGTGCGCTGAGCAGGCCGCCGTCGACCGCACCGCGCTGCGCCAACTGGTGCGCGCCGCCCAGAAGGAGAGGACGCAGCAGTTGACGTCGCCGCAGACGCCGTCAACCAATCAGCGCAAGGTCTTTCGCATGCTGCGCACGCTCTTTGATCCGATGGCCAGCGCCCCAGCCGTCGACGACGCCATCGAAGACACCGACGGAACCTGATCAGCGTTTGCTCCTGACGCCAAAGGCGTGGCTGCCGACCGCGGTGGGGGCCCGGATCTCAGCGGCTGGCGGCGACCTCGCCGTCGACCTCGACATCGACGGCGACCTCGTTGCGGCGCAGAAAAGGGATCGTCCACGGAGGGTCGTAGCGGGCCAACTCGGCCTCAGAGACCGGCCGCAGGCCGAGGGCCGACAGACCATCAAGAAGCAGGCGACGCTCAGCGCGGAAGGTGCTGTCGCCGGCGAAGCCGGTGAAGCGTCGAACGGCGACCAGGCGGGCTGGCACCTCCTGCAGGATGACGCCGGGATGGTCGGGCACCGGCAGGCTCGCGATGGTTGAGCCCGATGGCATCGTGAACGTCACGCGCACGCCGCCATCGCCGCTGGCTGCCGTGACGGGGGCGGTCATCGCGATCCTCGTCGACCCGCCCGCCACCGGCGTGGGCTGGGCCGATACCGGCGACGTCATGGCCATCGACCGGCGGCTGGTGTTGGCGCCGAAGATGTAGCCAGCGAGTCTGCGAAAGCCCTCGCTGAGAGCATTGTCCCACGACATGCCAGCGACGACGGTGACGGCCCGGACCTGGGCTTCGTAGCGACGCAGTTCGATGGCATCGACCTTCTTCACCACCGCAAACGCGGGCTCTTCAACTCGAGCAGCCATGGCAGCCCCCCCGGCAAGCGATACAAGGACAACGACGACGACGACACCGACAACAGGCAGGTGCTTCATGCCTGATGAGATGCCGTCGTTGGGTCTGCGTTGCGAGCACGGCGGTCCGGTGCCTGGTGGGTCAATGTCGGGGCTGCAAGTTGAACGGAAATGCCAAGCGCGTGGGCTCATCGACGAGGCCGTCGCCGAGGTACCATTCGGCGGCAGCGCGCTCGATACAGCGACCCACGCGCGCCAGGCCCGGGTCGCTCACGGTGGTGGTCAGCTGTTGCACGCGGCCATCGGGTCGCAGCGTGAGTTCGAGGACGAGGCGGCCAGTGCCAAGATGGACGGCGCGCGCGTCGGCGTTGAGGCCCCACGACTCGTAGCAGCCACGAACCACGTTGTGTCGTCCGCGAATCATGCGGGTCAGGTGTTCGCGCACCATGGGGTCGAGCTCAGGCAGGGCCATGATGGCGCCGTCGTCGGCCACAGCGGCGTCGGGGACGTCGATGGTGCTGATGGGATAGGTTCGCTTGTCGGGCAGGGCGCGGTCATCGTCACGGGCTTGCTGGCGACGAATGGCCCGCACCCGTTGGTTGTCGCCGGCGCCGATGAGGCCCGCCCCGACGCCGCTGTCGATGGGATCTTTGGGTGACAAGCCGCCGACACCCGCGCCGAGCACGGGGGCCGCTGAGACATGGCTGACGGCCTCGCCGAGAGCATCACGTCGAGGGGTGTTCCCGCCGCCACCGTGCTGGAGGGCCTCCGACATCGACGTCAGGGCGGCCTCCAGCGTCAGCGTGGCTGAGGGCGGCTTTTGGGGGGCTGCGCCTGGCGTGGCTCGCACCTCAAAGCGCTCCGCGAGCGCCACGGGCCGCCCATGGGCCTGAAATGTGGGTCGACCCACGACGTGGGCGCTGCCGCCAGACAGCGACAGCCAGCGGTGGCTGTCGTTGTGCAGGCCTCCGCCGCCGGGGTCGTGGGGGCCGGCACTTGGATGCAGCCACAAGGCCGACACGGCACAGACCGTCATGGCCACGGCGATCATCCCGGAGTGCAGCAAGGTGCTGTCGATGCCGAGGTCGCCCAGGACGGCGGGCGCTGGGGCGGTGTCGATTTCGGCGAGGAGCTCATGGCCAGCAGGCAGATGCAGTCGTTGGCCCGGCAACAGGGTCGCTTCCAGGCGGTCGCCGCTCACCCGCAACGAGTGGTCGCCGACCTCGACGTCAATGTGGTCACCGGTGCGCAGGTCGATGCGGCAGCGTTTTTCGGTGACGCTGACGGTGTCCAACACCGTGTCGCGCCACACGAGAGACAGGCGCCATGCTGGGGGCCGTGGATGAGCCATTGCGTGGCCATGATGACACGCGTGCAGGCGCCCTGGTTCCATGCGATCCATCAACGGCCCGACCGCCACATCGATCTGGCCGGGCACGAATCGCCCACCATCACTCGGCGGGGCGTACCCGCAAGCGGTCGGCCCGGCGCACGACGGCGGCGGCGGAGCGACGGCGATCGTCATCGGTCTGCAGCAGCAGCGGCGGCACCGCGCGAGGCTTCCCATAGTCGTCGAGGGCCACGAAGGTGGCGTAGGCCTTCATGGCTTTACGGACCTCGCCCGTGATGGGGTGTTCGCTCCAGACAGCGACGCCGCACTCCATCGATGTCTTGAAGGTGGCGTTGACCTGACCCCGCATGATGACGATGTGGCCCAGCTTGATCGGCAGCATGAATTGCACGGCGTCAATGCTGGCGGTGACGACGACACTGCGACAATGCCGCTGGGCGGCGATCGCGGCGCAGATGTCGATCCAGCTGACGACCTGACCGCCAAACACGTTGCCAAGCGAGTTGGCGAACTCCGGCAGCACATGGTGGGTCATCTCCACGCGGGAGCGGGCGGTCGAGTGCACGGGGCCAGAGAAGAGCTCGTCGGTCATGCCCCTGTCTGGCACGTCCCCTGCCGTGCCAGCAACGAGCCCGCCGATGCCACCACGGGCGGGGCGTGACGCAAGATCTGGGGGCGGCCGCTGCGCCCAAACGCCCCGCCGCGGCCATCAAAGACAACAACCGCGACCCGCACCATCGAAGTCCTTGACCCGGTCGCTGCATTTTATTTATCTTCCCATGAGTAGAATAAGGAAATCCCATGTCCCATCGAGTCTCCCTGTTGCTCGTCCTCGCCGCCATCACCTGCCTCCAGGCTTGCCCCCGGTCGGCCGGACCTGAGGCGGGCGAAGGCGAGGGCGAGGGCGAAGGCGAAGGCGAAGGCGAGGGCGA
>CAJBHN010000432.1 GCA_903952805.1 uncultured Myxococcales bacterium
CCTTCGCCTTCGCCCTCGCCTTCGCCCTCGCCTTCGCCGACGAGGCCGCACGCGAGGTCGTCCTGGCAGTCACTGTCGGCGCAGTCCACGTCGCCATCACCGTCATCGTCGTCGCGGTTGTCGCAGACCTCAGAGGTGTTCGGCTGGACCTGCTCGGAACAGGCCCCCGTCATCACGCCCATCGCCATCGCCACTATGATCCGTCCAAAACCGCGCTTCATGAGTTCTCTCGCTTTCAGAAGCCCTGCATTACGCCTGCGACCTTTCCCTACAAGTGGTCTTCCGCCCGACCTGTCATCGGCCAACCGCCGTGGCATACCGACCCCATGCGCCCGATCATTGTCGCTGCCATCCTCTTGTGTGCCGCTGCCGCCGCCAACGACATCGACCTCCGCATCGACGCTCGCGCCGAACCCGGCAAGAAACCGAAGTTGACCCTCGTCATCAACAAGGACCTGGCGACGGCGACGCTGTCGCTCAGCGGGGGCGGCCAACGCCTCCAGCAGAGCCGGGGACCGGCGGTCGCCGGCGGCACGGTCAGCTTCGAACTGCCCCACCACAGTCCTGGCACCGTGAGTTGGCAGGGCACGCTGGAGGTGACGTTCCAAGACGGGGCCATCGCCGAGATGCCGCTGGCGTTTCAGACCCAGGTGCTGTCGACGAACTTCACGTTCGGCTTCGCCAGAGAGGACCTCGACCTCGACAACGACGCGCTGTCGTTACGCTCTCAGCGCCCCACCGCCCGCGTTGAAGTCGAGATCTACACCGACGACGATGAACTGCTGACGTCGTCAGCCCAGGACTTCGCGCCACCAATCCCCGCTGGGCAACCCGTGCCCGTCAGCTGGTCGCCCAAGAAAAAGGCCGACGTGCTGAGGGTCCACCTGACGGTCCACGACGACCAGGGCAGCTTTCGCTCGTCAGACAGCTTTCCCTACAGCATCACCATCCCCCACGAAGACGTCGTCTTCGACAGCGGCAAGAGCGTCATCCGGCCGGACCAGGAGCCCAGGTTGCAGGCGGCCATCCCCGAGATCCAACGGGCCACCAGGCGCTTTGGTCCAGCCATGCAAGCAGCCGGCGCCACGGTCCGCCTCTTTGTGGGAGGCCACACCGACAGCGTCGGCCCCGCTGGCGCCAACATGAGCCTGTCTCAGGCTCGAGCCACCGCGATCGCCCGCTGGTTCGCCAAGCACGGCGTCCCCGTCCCCGTCTACGCCCGTGGCTTTGGCGAGAGCGTCCTGAAGGTCGAAACCCCCGACGAGACGGACAACGAGCAAAACCGCCGCGTCGAATACGACGTGGGCGTCAGCGGACCGACGGGATCCCTCACGGGTTGGACGCCCATCAAGTAGCCTGGAGCCGCATGCGCGACGACGACGCCCGCCCGAAAGACCGGCTCCCCGAGCGCCAACGCGTGGAGAGAACCCTCAGTGAAGGACGGGTGCTTCCCCCCCGCCCTCCGCTGCCTCCCGAACGCACCACCGTCTCGGCGCCCATGCTCACCGCCGACGCCAGCGCCGACGAGAGCGTGCTCGGCGATGAGCGTGTGGACGACAGGGGAGACGACAGTGCAGAGGGTGATCACGCCGATGAGGCTGACGGCTTCCTCGACGGCGCCACCCTCGCTGAAGTCCCCGTGTTGCCCATGGCCAACGAGGCAACCCGGCTGACACTGGTCCCAAGGGACGACAACCACGCCAGCATGGCGGCCGACAAGACCCTCATCGCCGTCGTGGACTTCGCCGCCCTCAACGCCGACCGCGCCCCGTCCGACGACAACGACGGCGGCGACGACGACGACGACGACGACAACGACGTCGACAACGACGACAACGACGTCGACTTCGACGCCCCCACCGCCATCACCTCCATCGCGGCCGGCGATGACGTCGGAGCTCAAGCTCCCAGAACCCAGCCGCGACGGGACATCACCAGCCCCGAGCACACTGCGCCCGATGCAAGGTCTCCCTTGCGACCACTGTGGGCGGTGGGCGCCATCAGCGTCGGCGCGGTCTCTTTGATCCTGATCGCGTCCGCCTACGCTTGCGCCCGTTGAGCGCCACGATGCTCCTGGGGACGTCGACCCACGTGACATCGGCGTCGGCCCCGCCCTGACAACGGTGACCGACGCCGATGTCGCTGACCAGGCCGCTTACTCGGCAGGGCGCGCAGGCAACAGACGCTCGGCGAGAAGCTCGGCGACGTCGCGCACCGTGATCTGCTCTTCGATGTCCTTGGCCTTGGTGCCGTCGACGAGCATCGATTTACAGAAGGGGCAACCCACGGCGATGGTGGTGGCGCCGGTGGCCACCGCCTGCTCCGTGCGGGCGACGTTGATGCGCTCCCCGACGTGCTCTTCCATGAAGATGCGACCGCCGCCGGCGCCACAGCAGAAGGAGGCCTCCTTGTTGCGCTCCATCTCCTTCATCTTGCTCTTGCCGCCGATGGCGATGAGGACCTCGCGGGGGGCGTCGTACTGCTTGTTGTAGCGGCCGAGATAGCAAGGGTCGTGGAAGGTGACGTGCTCTTCCAGGTGCTTCTTGGTGTCGAGGGGAATGCGGTTGTCCTTCAGCAGCTCGGCGAGGAGCTCGGTGTGGTGCTGCACGCTGTAGTCGACGCCGAACTCGCCGTACTCCTTCTTCAGGGAGTTGAAGCAGTGGGGGCAGGTCGTGAAGATCTTCTTGAACTTGTACTGCTTCATGACCTCGATGTTTTCCTGGGCGAGCTGATTGAACAGCATCTCGTTGCCCAGGCGACGGGCCGGGTCGCCCGTGCACTTTTCCTCACAGCCCAAGACGGCAAAGTCGACGTTGGCGGCCTTGAGGATGCGCACCAGGGCCTGCTGGACCTTCTTGGCGTTGTCGTCGGTGCTGCCGGCGCAGCCGACCCAGAACAGGTACTCGACTTCGCGCTCGGGCGTTTCGGCGGCGATGTCGGCAAACACCGGCACGTCGAGGCCCTCGGCCCAGTCCATGCGCTTGTCTTGCCCAACGCCCCACGGATTTCCGCGGCGCTCGATGTTCTTCATCGTGTTGGTGACCTCAGGGGACATGTCGCCCTCCATCATCACCAGCGCCTGTCGAATGCCGAGCAAGGTGCCGGGCACTGAATCGATCAGCACCGGGCAGGCCTCGAAGCAGGCCCCACAGGTCGTGCAGGCCCACGCTTCATCAACGTGGATGCTGCCATCAACCTGCAGGTAATGGCCGTCGGAGGCCCGCACCTGCGCAGGATCGTCGTGGTTGACGTCGTCTTTGACGATCAACGGGAAGAGGTCGAGGGCGGCTTCCTTGTCCTTGTTGGCCTCGACGGGTCGGCCGAACACATCACGCACCTGCAGCAGCTGGGGCCCGTTCTTCTTGAGCAGGTTCACCTTGAGGTCGTGCAGGACCTTCTTGGGCTTGAGGGGCTTGTGGGTGAGGTGGGCGGGGCAGACGTTGTTGCAGCGGCCGCATTCGGTGCAGGCAAAGCCGTCGAGCAGCGTCTTCCACGGCATCTTGGTGATCTTGTCGAGGCCGTATTCCTCGGCCGTCTCGAAGTCGATCTTGGGGGGCAACCCCATGGCTCGGGCGCGATCTTGGGGCTTCTTGGCCTTCTCGTCGGCGACGACGGGGGCCTGGCGCCAGGCGTAGGCACCCTTCTGGAAGAAGTAGGTGTTGGGACCCGCAAACACCAGGTGCATGTGCTTGGAGAGGAGATCG
>CAJBHN010000433.1 GCA_903952805.1 uncultured Myxococcales bacterium
AGCCTGATGGGCCGTGTGGTTGCGCCGCAGGCGGTGCAAAGAGGGTTCGTCGACGAGGGGCAACTCCACCACCGCGGCGTCGCGGCCAGCCAGGCAGCGGGCGCCCCAGGCTGCTTCGACGGCGCGCCGAAACTGCAACGCCGCCGCCTCCGTCGTCAACGACGACGGCAAGCGTTGCAGGGCTGCGCGCAGGGCTTTGGTGTCGCGGGCCAGTTCGACGTCGATGGCGGCGACGGCGAGCGCGGCCGACGACGGTGTGGTCGAGGCACGGCCATCGCCATCGCATGCGGCCGACGCCAACGCGGTCAACGCCGGCGACCAACTGGCATCGCCGACGACGAGGGCCTCATGCCAGCGGCGGGCCGTACGGTCATCGAGCAGCGGTGCGGCGGCCTGCAATGCAGCACTCGCCGCCCGCTGCAGCGACAGGGCCCGACGCGCGGCCAGGGCGGCGGCCACGAAGTCGGCGCCTTTGACGTCCTCACCATGGGGGGGGCCAGCACCGGCGCCGAGGTCGAGGGGCTGCTGCAGGGCCTTCGCCCGACTCAAGCCAATAACGGCGGAGTGCAGACGGTGCAGGGCTGCCACGTGGTCGTGACGTTCGCGCAGCGACGACAAGGCCAGCTCGACCGACGCCATGCTGCCGTCGATGCCAAGGGCGAGCACATCGTGGTCGGGCAGGTCCGCCAACAACGCGTGCCAGTCCCGGGCCTGCTGCACCACAGCGCGAGCGGCCTTGATGGCCGAGGGGCCGGTGACGTCGGCGGGCATCAGCGCCGCGCCCGTCCCATCCACAGCGACGGCGAAGACGTCGCTCATGGTTTTGCGCAGGCGCCAAAATCGCGGGAGCAGCACGCGCCAGGCGTGGGATTGCAGGCGCTCCACGTCATCAAGCTGGGATGACCAGCGCTCCAACTGGGCGCTGGTCGTCGAAAACAACGACAGAGAAACCGGCACCAGTTCCCGCCGGGCCCGTTGCAGACGCTTGGTGGCCGTCGACCAGACACCGCCGGCGGTGGCGCCACCCGTCCAGCCCCAAAACACCAGCAAGGCGTCGTGCTCCGGACCGCCAGCGGCGAGCACCCTCAACACGGCCTCAGCATCGTCAATGGCCGAAGCCACCACCAGCGACTCAGCCACCGTCACGGGTCCTTGAAAAGCCTGGACAGCCGTGGCGGCGTCGGCTGCAGTGGCCATGGTCGTCAAGGCCGACGCCAGCGCATTCGACGACGAAGACGACGACGACGACGACGACGACGACGACAGCAATAGCCAATCGCCGCGCAGGGACAACGGATGGGGAAAAGCCCAACGCGCCGCCGTGGGCCACAGCGTCTCCAGTCGAGTCACCTGGGCCAGCAGCAGGGCCTGGGTCACGTCATCGTCAACGACGTCGACCAGGTCCACAGCCAACGTGCCCGACCACTCATCAACGATGTCCCTTTCTTGCAGGACGGCCAGGGCCGGACGACCAGCGACTGGACTCACCATCAACGTACGCCAGGCCTGCTGCACGGCCTGCAAGCGATGGCCTCGCTCCTCCTGAGCCACCGACCATGACGAGGACAGCGTCGCCATGGCCTGCGGCTGAGCGACCGCCGCTTGCAACACGGGCTCCACCACGGCGGCGAGGGCCGCCGTCACTCGGGGCCGGTCGTGTTCCACATCATGGACCAGAGCGAGGGGCAGACCGAAGCCGCAGTGGGTGAGGCGATCAAAGACGACGTCGAGAGCGGCGCGCTTTTGACACACCACCAACACCCGCTGCCCCTGCCCGGCGGCGGCCACCACCAGGTTCGCCAGCAACTGGCTCTTGCCCGTGCCCGGCGGCCCTTGCACCACCAATGCCGTGTCGACGTCGTTGTCGAGGAACGCGAAGACCGCGTCTTGGCTCTTGTCCGATGGCAACACCTGCAGGCTGCGGCTGCCCAGCAGGTCCGTGCCGGCCGACGACAACGACCGCGCCGACGACGCCTCCACCACGGCGTTGGCCGACGAAACGTCGTCATCGATGGCCAACAATTCGGCGGCCGCACCGAGGTCGGCATCGCTGAGGCTCGAGGCCAACAGGGCATCGTAGTCAGCGGCGATGGTGCTGCCCGACCGGGGAAAGCGCCCAAGCATGACGGTATGGGCAAGTCGGAAGCCCGCGGCCAGCCCCACCCGCGCCGACGACGGACGCGGCTGCAGCAGCACCGGCGCCCCACCGTCGAGCATCGTGCCCGCAGCAACCGCATCAATGGCAATCCCCAGCCCCCGCAGCGTCGTGGCCAGGCTGGCGAAGGTGGCGTCGTCGACAGCGAAGTGGCCGTCGTCGTCGGCGCCGCGGAGGGTGTCGAGGTCGACGCGCACGCCCGAGGCGCGGTCGATGGCCTGCACCAGGGGTGCGTTGAGCAGCGGCTCGGCCTCGACCTGCAGACGCCATTGGCGTTTGCCGGTGACCGTCGTGGTGAGGGTCGCTGCGTACAGCAACAGGGGCCCGCGCAGCCAGGTCCCGTCGGCACCGATGCCCTCCAACACGGGCCAGCCGACAGCGAGGTCGCGGGCGCCGGTCAGTTGCTCGTCCAGACGGGCGGCGGCGGCAAGGCCCGCGAGATCGTCGGCGACGCCCTGGGCCAAGGCGCCGTCGGCCTGATGGTCGGCCACCACCACCGAACATGACGAACGTCCCAACGAGGCCAACAGCGACGCCAGCGCGGCAGGCGCGACGTCGTGCAGACGGCCGAGATCGAAAGCGCCACTGCGGGTCGCCTTCACCAGGCGCAGCGAACGGCTGCGCAAGTTGGCGGCGATAAAGCGATCCCGCAGCATCTGCAGCCGACGATGACGCGTATCGGCTGCGGCTGTCGTCGGAGGTGGGTGGGTGGTGGACACCGCATGACATGTAGCAGCCCGTGCGACCGTGCAGGCAGGCAGTCCACGGCGCAAGGGCAAGAACCAGAACATCGACCTCGCTGGTACCGGCCGGTGCGGCATGGCACAGCGACCGCATGCGCACCCCCTCTTTCGCCCTGCTCTCCGTGCTCGCCCTGCTCGTCACCCCGCTGAGCCCCGCCTGCATCATCATCACCGATACGGGCAAAGGCGAAGGCGAAGGCGAGGGCGAGGGCGAAGGCGAAGG
>CAJBHN010000434.1 GCA_903952805.1 uncultured Myxococcales bacterium
AGGGTGAGCACCGACACAGACACCTCGCACGGCCCATCGACAGCAACGGGGCCGGGCGCCAGCTACCACGGCCATCGCCAAAGCCCCAGGACCGTCGTCGTCGCCGCCGTCGGCACTGGTGGATTGTGCAAGTGCACAATCCCCCTTGTCGGGCTGATGTGCATATGCACAAATCGACCGTGGAGCGTGGCTGATGGCCAAAAACAAGAAGCAGTACGGCGACCAACCCCTGCCAGAGGAGTTGCTCGATCGCGGCATCGCCATCCTCGAGGGGCCGCTGAACCGGGTGATGGAGCGGGTGCTCAAGAGTCGGTTGGTGCTGTGGCCCGTCGGGCTGTCGTTCAAGGTCACCACCAGGCTGCTGGGCGTCGTCATCGGTGCTCGTCACGACCGGAGGTCATGAGCATGGCCACCCTGAATCCCGTCTCCCTGCTGCAGCGCGCTGGCGTCTTCAGCACCATTCCCGCCGCCGTCGCTCGCACGGCCGGCGCGCTGCACCTGGCCCGGACCACGTTGGCCCGCGAGCCCGCACCCGTGGCGCCGTCTCCCGCCGACGTCGTCCACGTCATCGGCGCCGCTCGCCTGCTGCGCTATCGCCGCCACCGCGAGGCACCGGTCGGCGTTGTCAAGGCCCCCATTCTGCTGTCGCCCAGCCTCATCAACCGCCTCTACGTGCTGGACCTCAAGGCCGGCCTGTCCGTCGTCGAGCAGTTGCTCAAGGCGGGTCACCCGGTCTACGGCATCGATTGGGGCGATCCCGGCGAAGCCGAGCGCGGCGTCAACTTCGAGGGCTTCGTGCAACGCCTGGCGGACTTCCTCGCCACCGCTTGCGACGACGCCGCCGTCGAAACGATGACGGTCCTTGGTCACTGCCTGGGGGGCACCATGGCTGCGGCCCTGGCAGCGACCAGGCCCATCCACCTGCAGAGTCTGGTGTTGTTGACGGCGCCGCTGACGTTTCACGATGACAGCCTGTTGTCGGCGTGGAGCCGGGCGCCTTTTGTCGACCCCCGGGACCTCACGCGCCTCGTGGGCCACGTCCCGGCGTGGATTACGCAGCCGACGTTTCAAGCGTTGAAGCCGATGGGGCAGACCACCAAAGCGCTGCGCTTGTGGCAGTCGCTGGGCAACCCGACCTTCCTCGAATTTTTTCGCTGCCTCGAGACCTGGATCAACGACAACGTCGCCATTCCCGACGCGTTCTTCGAAGACCTCATCTCGCAGCTCTACCGCAACGATGCGCTCAACCTGGGCACCCTGCGCTTCAAGGACGGGCCGGTGATCCTTGAGGATATCACCGTACCCACCCTCACCATCGCCGCCAGCGACGACCACATCGTCCAGCCATCGTCGGCGGTGACCCCCACCCGGCGCTTTGCTTCGGTCGTCAACGTCGCCGAGGTCATCGACGGCGGCCACATCGGCGTCGTCGTCGGCAGCGTCGCTCGCCGTCGTCTGTGGCCCCTGCTGTTGTCGTGGCTCGATGAGCACGGCGGCGTGGCATCGGCTGTGGCATCGACCATGACGCCCCCGTCAACGTCGGCGCATTGATAAAGCGACCCGGTCAGGATGCGTCGAAGATGACGTCGACCAGTTCAATGCTGCTTGGGTCGACGGTCTCGCCGAGGAAGGCCGGGGCCAACGCGGCCATCTGCTGAGGCGCGTCGGTGACCAGCAGCCGATGAATGGGGGTGGCCCCGGCGGGCGAGCACAGCCCGTGCTCCTGGAGCAGGGCGGCAGTGGCGGCGGCGGTGGCGGCGGCGCCGTCGACGACCATGGCCCCCGGTCGATGGATGGCCAGCCGCTGGGCGATGACGTCTTTCAGCAGCGGGTAATGGGTGCAGCCCAGGATGACGACGCCGACATCGGCCGGCAGGGCCTGCAGATAGCGGTCGATGACGAGGGCGGGCACGTCGCCGGTGGTCCAGCCTTCTTCCGCGAGTGGCACCAGCAGGGGACAGGCGATGGCCGCCGTCGGCTGGGCGTGACCTCGGAGAGCCAAGACCCGGGCATAAGCCCCGGAGCGCACGGTGCCTTGCGTACCCAGCACGGTGATGGACGGCGACGATGGCATCGATGACGGGTGCACCGAGTGCAGCACGGACAGCGCCTGCAGGGCCGCCTCCGCGCCGGGTTCGATGACGCCGATGACGGGCATGGAGACAGCGTCGCGCAAGGCCTCGATGGCGACGGCAGACACGGTGTTGCAGGCCACCACCAGCGCCTTGATGTCGCCATGCTTCACGAGCGTGCGGGCATTGTTGACCGCGTAGGTGATGACCGTCTGCGCGGAGCGCGTGCCATAGGGGACGCGAGCGGTGTCGCCGAGGTAGACGGTCGACTCCGTCGGCAAAGCGGCCTTGAGGGCCCGCAGCACGGTGAGCCCGCCCACGCCCGAATCAAACACGCCGATGGGTCTGGAATCGGTCACGCGCGCCTCCGCTTGCAGCGGTCTGGTGTTGATCTTCTTGCTCTACAACCGTCGACGCCGCTCACCGATTCCGGCCGGCGGCGTTGGTGGGGGATCGCCACGCCTACGGGACGATGACGAACTCCACACGACGGTTCTGCTCGCGGGCTGAACCGGTCTGGCCCGCGACCGCCGGGCGGGTCTCGCCAAAGCCGGTGGCTTCGAGGCGGACGGCGTCGATGCCATGGTCGACGAGGTACTGCTTCACGGCGTCGGCGCGGGCCTGAGACAGGGTCAAGTTGGCGTCGTCTTTGCCTTGGTCGTCGGTGTGGCCTTCGACGCGGACCCGGGTCAGCTCAGCGTGGTTGCGCAGCACCGTGCCCACCTGGTCGAGGAGCGCGAAGCTCTTGTTTTGGATGGTCGCCTTGCCGGAGTTGAAGAAGACCTTGTCGAGGATCTCGATCTTGGTGCTCGTCAGGTTCACGAGGACTTTACCCTCGTCGGGGCAGCCGTCGGTGTCATCGACGTTGTTGACCGTCTCGGGCTCTTTGGGGCAGGTGTCGACGTTGTCGGTGAAGCCGTCGCCGTCGGAATCGGGACAGCCTGCGTACGGTGTCGCGGGGCCGGCCAGGGCCGGGCAGGCGTCGCCGGCATCGGTGACGCCGTCGTTGTCCTGGTCGGGGCAGCCCTTGAGAGCCACGGTGCCGGCGACGGCGGGGCAGGCGTCGTCCTTGTCGAGGACGAGGTCGGCATCGCCGTCGGGCCAGAGGCAGCCCTGATTGTCGACGGGGCCGGCGACCACGGGGCAGCGGTCATCGACGTCGAGGACGCTGTCTTTGTCATTGTCGACGTCGGGGCAGCCGTCCTGGTCCTCGAAGCTGTCGGTGTCTTCGGCGGCCAGCGGGCACGTGTCGACGACGTCGGCGATGCCATCGTTGTCGTTATCGAGGTCGGGGCAGCCGTCTGCATCGTCGAAGCCGTCTTTGTCTTCGGCGTCGGCGGGGCATCGATCGCTCCGGTCGGCGATGCCATCGTCATCGGCGTCAATGTCGGCGGGGGCCTCGCCGCGCACGCCGAGGAACACACGCATGGCGGGGGTGCCGACGCCACCGGCCACGCCGCCGGCCACGCCGCCAAAAGCCTGCACGATGAAGCCATCACCGGCGCCGGCGGCGGCGGGCAAACGCACGACGTCGACCTTGGCACCGCCCATGACCTCGGCGTTGGTGTCGTTGCGTGAAGTGAAGGGCGTCAGCAGGGGCGAGCCCAGGGAGCTGGAGAGGTCGAGCTCGACGGGGACATTGACCAGTTCGTGGAGGCGGTAGCCCACGCCGAGGCGAGCCACGAGCTCGTGACCAAAGGTGGTGCCCAGCAGCACGCGCTCCTCGGGCCGCAGGCGGGCGAGGCCGTTGACGGCGACGGTGAGGCCGTTGAGCACGCCGTCGTCAAAGCGGCGCGACAAGGCCACCTCGGGCAAGAACGTGAACTGCCCCTCGCCGCTGAAGCTCTCGCCGGCGGGCAGTCCGGTCGGCACGGTGAAGGCGGGGATGATGGCGAGGTCGACGAGCTGTTCGCTGGCGCGCAGCAGGCGAATCTTGGGCGCCAGGCGCAGGTCCGACAGGCCCATGGCCGACAGCCCCCCCACCTGGGCATCGCTCAAGCTGCCCTGCTCGGCGCTTTGAAACAGGATGACCGGGAGGTCGGCAGCGAGTTCGACCCAATCAAACAGCGCGATTGAAAACACCACGTCAGCGCCGACGCGGTGATTGACCAGGGCTCCCAGGCGTTCGTCGCCATTGAACACGATGAGGGGGTCGAGGGCGTAGCCGCCCCACAGCGCGGCGTTCCAGGTGAGATGCTCGCCTATCGCTGCGGACTCGACGTCAATGACACCACTGCTCGTCGTCGAAGGACGGAAGCGCTCGCCCGGGACGTTTTGTTGCGCCACAGCCGTCAGGCTGAACAACAGCGACACCACGAGGCCAAAGAGGGCTGAGCGCAAAACGGTCATGGGGGCTCCCCGGTGTGCTGGCGCCGCTTTGGCCGACGCCGACGACGGATGACCCGCGCATGCCCTGTTACGTGTGCCTTCACAAGCATGCTTGAGACGCTATGTGGTGACGGTGCAGAGCGCCCTTCCCACCATCGTGTTCGTGGCTTCCGTCGTCGTCGGCATGATGGCCAAGGTGTGGCGAGCCGTCGGCTTGTATACTGAAGCCGACGCCGCCGACGGCTTTTGGTGGCTGCCTCTCGGTGTTGGTTCCGAGATTGTGGTGGCCGCGGTCTTCGCCGCCGTCGTCGCCCTTGTGGGGCGGGTGCGCGCCTGGGCCGGCATGGTGCTCGCCGTCGCGCTGATTCTTGGCGATATCGCGTGGCTCACCCTCAACGACATTTCGTACCGGGTGTCGCAAATCGGCATCACCTATTGGCGCCTGCTCGGCGACGAAGGCGTGCGTTTGAAGGATTTCGGCCTCGTCTCTGCCGGCGACGTGGTGCCGGCCATCGCCTTTGCCGTGGCGGCGTTGGTGGCGGTTGGGCTCGTGGTCACGCTGGCTCGTCGTCGACCACCGTTTGTCTTGCCGGTGCGCGGACTGCTCGCGCTGTGGGTCGTCGGGGCCAGCTTGACGGTGGCAGACCTCGCGAAGTTCTCTGACCACAACTTCGGTATGGCCGAGAGTCCGGCGCTGCTGTTGGCCCGTACCTGGGCCCACACGCTGGTGGCCGGCTCCGATGTGCGCCTGCCTCGAACGGTGCCCACGCCGACGGATCGCGCTGGACGTCTGGCGTTGTTGGCTGCCAGGGAGCCCCAGCCGCCGTCTGAGACGCCACCGCGCACCAGCGGCGCCGTCAAAAATGGCGTGCTCTTTTTCTCGGAGGGCGTCGCTCGCAAACACACCGGCCTGGATGGCAAAGCCACCACGCCGCGTTTGATGGAGACCATCGCCCAGCAGGGTGCGCTCGAATTCGAGAATTACTACACAACGTATCACAAGAGCATCGCGGCTATTTTTTCGATGACGTGCTCCGATTACCCGCCGCCAAACGCGCGCAACATCATGGAGATCAATCCACGCATCGATTGCGGCTCCGTCCCCGAGACCATGGTCAGCAATGGCATCCATCCCGGGCTGTTTCACGGCGGGGACTTCGGCTTCTACGACAAGTTGCAGCTGCTCGGGATGCGTGGATTTGAAATTCAAAAGGACGCCAGATCCCTCGCGGGAAAAGGGGTATGGGAGCACAACTGGGGCATCGACGATCGCGTCC
>CAJBHN010000435.1 GCA_903952805.1 uncultured Myxococcales bacterium
GCACTTCTTCGGCGCCAGCCGAAGAAGGATCAGCACTTCTTCGGCGCCAGCCGAAGAAGGATCAGCACTTCTTCGGCGCCAGCCGAAGAAGGATCAGCACTTCTTCGGCGCCAGCCGAAGAAGGATCAGCACTTTGTTCGGGGCTTCCTCACCAACAGGTGATACGTCCCGGGACCTGATCACCACGTGGTGGTGATCGTTCAGTTCCTTCCTCCCGATTCCCCCACGTGCAGACCCCAACCCCTGCACAGACAACCGCGAACGGCCGCACTGCCAAGTAGCGCGAGGTATCTCGATGTCGACGAAGAACAAGATTCGCATCCGTCTCAAGGCGTACGACCACAAGCTGCTCGACCAGAGCACCCAGGAAATCGTTGAGACCGCCAAGCGGACCAACGCCAAGGTCGCCGGCCCGATCCCCCTCCCCACCAAGATCAACCGCTTCACGGTCCTGCGCGGCCCGTTCGTCGACAAGAAGTCGCGCGAGCAGTTCGAGATCCGCACCCACAAGCGCCTCCTCGACATCCTCGACCCCACCCAGCAGACCCTGGACGCGCTGATGAAGCTCGACCTGTCCGCCGGCGTCGACGTCGAAATCAAGACCTGAGCGCTGCGGCGCCGCGCTGCGGTGCCCGCCGATCTCCCTCGCCCCCACCTCTTTTCAGGATATTTGTCATGGCCAGCTACGACGTCATCGACCTCGCAAACAAGAAGGTCGGCTCCATCGACCTGAACGAGGCGGTTTTTGCCGCCCCGATCCGCCGCCACCTCCTCACCGAGGTCATCAACTGGCAGCGCGCCAAGGCCCGCTCGGGCACGCAGTCCGTCAAGACCCGCACCGAGGTCAACGGCACCACGAAGAAGCCCTACGGCCAGAAGCACACCGGTAATGCTCGTCAGGGCGATACCAAGAGCAATCAGCACCGTGGCGGCGGCGTGGCGTTCGCGCCCAAGCCCCGCAGCTACGACTATGCCCTCCCCAAGGCCAAGCGCCGCGCCGCCCTGGCGATCGCTTTGAGCCTGAAGGTCAAGGAAGGCGGCCTCCGCGTCGTCAAGTCCTTCGACCTGACGGAAGCCAAGACCAAGACCGTCGCTGGTGCCATCAAGGCGATGAAGACGGGCAACACCCTCCTCGTCGACGGCGACAACGTTGGCCTGCAGCGCGCTGCCCGCAACCTGGGCGACTCGCAGTACCTCCACGTCAACGGCCTCAACGTCTATGACCTGCTGCGATTCCCGTCGCTGGTCATGACCGAGTCCGCCGTGAAGGCCATCCAAGACCGCCTCCTGGGCAACGACTGACGCCGAGTTCCGCCGTGGTTCATCACAGCGGGCTCCCCTGAAAGGAAAGCATCATGCTGAACAAGCAAGTCTACGGCGTCATCGTGCGCCCCATCGTCACCGAGAAGACCTCGGCCCTCAAGGCCGAAGCCAACAAGATCGTGTTTGAGGTCCAAAAGACCGCCAACAAGATCGACGTCAAGACCGCCGTCGAGAAGCTCTTCGACGTCAAGGTCACCGACGTGTCGACCATGATCATGCGCGGCAAGGATAAGCGCGTGGGCAAGTCGTTTGGTCGTCGTTCCAACTGGAAGAAGGCCATCGTTACCCTCAAGGCCGGTACCGACCTCGACATCTTCGGCACGGCCGGCGTCGATGCCGCTCCCGAAGCCACCGAAGGCTGAACGGCTGCTTCGGTTCGCCGAAGCGAGTTTGAGCAGACCAAGCCCGGCGAAAGCCGGGTTTTGTTGTTGTTGCCAAGCCCGCCACTCCGGGTCGCGCTTCCTTTTCAAGCTGGTCTGGTCATCGACACCAAGGGCGACCAGACACGGACGACGCTCATCGTCACCTCAAGATGGTGGGCGGGAGAAGCGGCGGGGCGAAAACGCGTCGTCGATGGGCTCCTGACGCAGCAGGGCGCCCGCCAGGCGTTCTCCCGAGATGGCGGCCAACAGAACGCCGTTTCTGAAGTGCCCCGACGCCAGCCACAGCCCCGAGCTTTGCTGCCCGAGCAGGGGCAGCCCATCGCGTGATCCAGGGCGCAGCCCCGCCCAGCTGGAACGCACCGTGGCCGTCTGCAGCGACGGCACCAGGGCGCCGACCATCGACAGCACCTTTGCCAGCCCGCCCACGGTCACGCCTTTTTGGAAGCCCTGTCGCTCCATGGTCGAACCGGCGACGACGCGGCCGTCCCCGCGCGGGACGACGTAGCCGCCGCGGCCGTACACCACTGCGTCAAACGCGCCGGCGCGGCCGTCGACTTCCACCATCTGGCCATGGACCGGGAAGATGGCGTCGGCGTCGATGTCGGTGCCAGCAACCTGCGGCGTCCAGGCGCCAGCGCAGACGACGACGACGTCGCCGGCGATGACTTCGTCACGACCGTCGTGGTCGACGACCACACTCTGGCCGGTCACCCGCCGAACGAAATGCTGCACGAACCTGGCACCCGCATTCGTCGCCGACCCCCGCAACGCCTCGAACAACAGCCGGGGATCGAGGGATGCCTCGGTCGGAAAAAAGGCGCCAGCGGCGACGTCGCCAATGACGCCAGCGACGGATTTGACCCCCGCGGGATCCAGCCACGTCGCCTGCAGCCCGGCAGCCTGTTGCCATTGGACCCGATGTCGCAGGGCCCGGGCTTCCTCATCATTGACAGCGACGTCGAGGGTACCGCCCTCAATCAGGCCGACGTTGCCGAGGCCGCCCAATTCCGCTTTCAACTCGTTCGCCAGGCGGCGGGTGGCGGCGAGTCCGTCGAGGCAGAGGCGGAGCATCGGCCCGTCGCTGTCGCACTCGGCCTGGGGAGACAGGATGCCGCCGGCAGCCCAGCTGGCCTCGGCCCCCGGCACGCCCCGCTCAATGACCACGACCTCAGCACCCTGACGGGCCAGCGCACGGGCGACCGCGGTTCCGACGAGACCTGCTCCCACAATAACGACGCGCATACCCTGGTGATACCCCCCAGACGGGTCGGACCGGAAGGGTGCAGAAACGCCCACTGCGGCAGCCTGTCAGACCAGACGACCACACCGGCAGAGGTGGCGGACGTCTTCGTCGTCACCGTTGTCGCCGTCGTCAACCCGGCTCAGGCGCCCAATACGCGGGCGATTTCTTCGAGTTGGGTCTCGACCTGGGCATCAATGACGCCGGCTTCGGTTTCGATGAGCACCCCGCCGGGCTTGACCCGCCGATCTTCGCGCACATCGATGTCCTTCGCCCGGGTGAGATTGGAGACCAGCCTGACTTTTGACGTCCGCAAGACCGCGGCGTCCCGCGGATGGACCCGCAGGTTGATGTCGCGGGCGTTCTTGGCTGCGCTCAGGGCGGTGACGGCGATATCGACGACGGCATCCTCACGAAGCTGCAGTTCAGCCAACAGGATTTCGTGGGCGACGCGGACGGCGGTGCGGACGACCTCTCCCTCGACCTCTTGCAGCATGCGCGTCTGCAGTCCGGCAATCTCGTCGCGCATATGCTGGGCCTGGTTCTGCCCTTCGTCGCCGCCCTCGGCGGCAGCTTCAGCGACCCAGCGGTCGATGTCGGCCTGGGCGTCATCGAGCATGGTTTGTCGGCCGCGTTCAGCCTGGGCCAACAGGGCGTCTGCGTCTTCCATCGCCCGAACCTAGCAGGCTGCGCTGAAAACGAAGCCCGGTCATGTCACCTCGCCTGCTGCCGTCTTGGACGGTCGGCCTGGCACCCTCCCTTGACGCCCAAATTGGCCTTCGGCGATTTTTCCCCCAGCCTGCTACGGTGCGCCGACTTCCTTGGCGTCGGCCAAAGAATCCGGTCGACGGATCACCGTCGCCGTTGCTGCGATCGATTACGCCGCGTCTGCGGCGCACGCTGGAGCACCCGTGGCCCGCTCAGTTGCCATCATCGAGCCCGACCAGAATGTCGCCAGTCACGTGGAGCAAGCCTTCACCAGTCTGGGTTTCCAAACCCACGTGCTTGCCGATGGCGACGTCGTGGAGTTTGTCCGACAGCGCGGACCCAGCATCGTCTTGTTGAACGTCGAGCTGACCAAGGGCTCAGGATATTCGTTCTGCAATCGCTTGAAAAAGGCCCAGGACCTCAAGCGCATTCCCATCATCCTGACGTCGGGACAAGAGACCCCCGAAGCCTTCGCGCAGCATCAAAAAACGCCGACGCCGGCGGATGCGTACATGCACAAGCCATTTTCGATGGACCAACTCATCGATGCGGTGGGCCGCCTGGTCCCCGAGGCGTTCCCCAACGGCGCACCCTTGGCGTCACAGCTGTCAACGCCCCCGGCGTCGACCGCCAGCCCGGGGGAGGTCGCCGACGGTCAAGCGGGTCAATCGCAGCCGCCATCGTCAACGGGCGCTCCGTCGGCCCGTGCTCGCGCTCGCGGCGATGTCGGCCGCGCCGCCGGTGGCCCGACCTTCGACGAACTGCTGAATCAGGGCCGGGTCGACCAGGACCCCATCCCGACACCGACGGCGTCGGCGGGGCCCGAGGCCAAGATGGCCTTTTTGCGCGAGAGCCTTCGTCGACGTGAGCAGGATATCGCTCGTGCCCGGGAGTTGTGGAGCCAGCGGGACCGGGAGATTGGCCAGCTTGCCGAGATGCTTGACCTGCGCGAGCGCGAGCTGGAGCGGGCGAGAAAGGCTCGCGAAGATCTGCTGGCGCAGTTGACCGCCGCCGAGGATCGCATCGGCGCCTTGCGCCTCGACGTTGAACTCGGCAGTGAACGCGTCGATCGCCTCGAGCGTGAGAAGAAGGCCCTGGCCGAGGAACTCGAGACGGCCTCGCTCGACGCCGAACGCGACATCACCAACCTGACCAACAAGGTGCAGCACCTTGAGGAGGCCCTGCGCAGCGAAGCGGCGATGCGGGCTGAGGAAAACGATCGCAGTGCCAGCGAGATCACCGATCTCGTTGCGGACCTTGAAAGCGCGCGGAGCGAATTCGCCACCCGCGACGCCACGGCTCGAGAGGGCGCCGCCCAGCTCAACCGCACCATCAACGACCTCCAGGCTCGCATCGCCGAACTCGACGTCCAGCTTGAGACGACCCGTGGTCGGCTCATCGATGCTGAAAAAGATGGCGACGCCCTGCGCCGCGAGCTTGAGGCACTCCGTCAGCAGAAGTCGAACGACGACGCCACCTTCCGTGCGACCATCGAGGACCTGGAGGCTCGTCAGCGAGACCTGCAGCTTGACCGGGAGGGATTGGAGCATGAGCTGGGCAAGACCCAGTCTGACCTCGCTGAGACCAGAAGCCGTCTGGACAGCGCCAGCAACCGGGTCACCGACCTCGAAGCCGACCTCGCCGACACCCAGACCCAGCTCGACGACACCAAGACGTCTCTGGAGAGCAGCGAGAACCGGGCCGCCGAGCTGTCGGCCGAACTGTCAGATGTTCAACAGCATGCCCTTGAGTTGAGTCAGGACAAGCATCGCCTTGAGCAGAAGCTGCAAGAGACCATCGGGGAACTGAAGGCCACGGCTCGCCGTCTCGAGGAGACCATCGCCGAGCTGGAGGACACGCGTAAAAAGGCAACCGCCCACGCTCGTGAGCTGGAAGGCCGCCTCACCGAGCTCAAGAGTGCCCTCGTCGAACGCGACGGGCGCCTGACGGAACAGGCCGCAGTGTTGTCGGCGACGGAAGCGACGCTGCGCGACACCGGCACCCGTCTCACGGACAAGACCCGCGAGTGGGACCAGGAGCGCGTTGGTCGCCAAAAAGATGTTCTCAAACGCGATCAACGCATCGCCGACCTCGACGCCAAACTCAAAGAGACCGAGACCGCCGCCTATGATGCTGAGCGCCAGGGCAAGACCCGCGAGGCCGCGTTGCAGCATGAGCTCGACGCCCAACGAGCCCGCGGTGATGAGCTTGATCGTGACTTGAACCGCACTCGTGCCAAGGCCAATGAGCTGGAGGCGCTGGTCCAAGATGGCCGCGAAAAAACCAACGAACTCACGCGCGACCTGAGGAAAACCGAGGCGCAGCTCACCACGGCTCGCGAGGAAAACAAGCTCCTCGACGACCGGCTCGACGAGACCACCCACACCCTTGCCGAGGTTCGGGAGCAAAACGCGTTCATGTCCGCCGAGCTCAATGAGGAGCGCGCCAACCATTCGCAGGACGTGCAGGCCCACACCGCCAACCTCGACCGCCTCGAGAAGGGCATGAAGGAGCGCGTTGAGAAACTGCAGGAGCATGTCGCTCGCTTGAAGGCCGACCTGGGCGCATCACAGGGCGAGCTGGACGAAACCAAGAACCGTCTGGCCCGCACCGATGAGCACAAGGCCAGGCTGGAGACGCAGGTGGAACGCGAGCAGCGCGACCGCCAGGCTCTGTCGGATCGCATTGGTGTCCTCGACGAGGAGATCGAAGAGGCCCAGGCCAACAACGAGACCCTGCAGGACGAGCTCACCAAGATGCGCACGACGGCCAAGCGCGCCGTCGATGAACTCAACGCCATCAAGCGCTCCAAGGCCGATCTCGAGACCCAATTCGCCGACAAGGAAGAAAGCCTCTTCAAAAAGATGGAAGAGACCAAGACCTCGGTGCTGGACGAGCGCCAAAAGGTGAAGGCCGAACTCGAGCAGGCCAAGAAGGAGCGCGACGACGTCAAGGCCCGCTACGCCGAGTTGCACAAGAAGGCCGACACGCTGCTCAAGCGCGCCAAAGACGGCGAGACCTCCGCCAAGGACCGCGCCGACGCCGCCGAGCTCCGCCTCAACGAGCTGGTCAACGACGTGCGCGTCGAGAAAGAAGCCCGGGCTCGCGAGAAGGCCCAGGCCGAGGCTGGCCAGGAGAAACTGCACAAGCAGCTCGCCGAAGCCACCCTCAAGGGTTCGTCTGACGCCGAAGGGAAGTTGGAGCAGGCCAAGACCGCGCTCAGGGACAAAGAAGACCGCATCGCCAAGATGACGCTGGAGAACTCCCAGTCCCGTGAGCGACTGCGCGACGCCATCGCCAAGGCCAAGGAGCTCGAGACCCAGCTCATGCAGGCGAGTTCCGACGACGGCACCAAGCGCACCCTCGAGGAGGTCAAAAACAAATACGGCGAAGCGGTCACGCGCATGAAGGCGCAGGCCGAACAGAACAAAGTGGTCAACGAGAAGTATCGCGAGCTCGCCGACAAATACCGCAAGGCGGTGGCCATCATCGACGAGTTGAAGAAGCGGATGTCTGCCAGCATGGTGCCGGCGGTCGCCAAGACCATCGACCCCCTGCAGCCTGACGACGACGACGACATGCCGGCCGGGGAGTCCACCCTGGTGCTTGAGAATCCTCTGCTGAAGAAGTGAGGCTGCTGCTGTGAGTGCCGCCCATGCCAGCGGCGGCAGTGCCCGCAGCCGCCCCCACCACGAGGCCGAGGCCCTGCTCGACCAGCTTGCCCAGGACCTGGGTCGCGAAGAAGCGGCCGCCCGGGCCCGTGCCGACGCCTTGACGGCGTCGTCGTCGACCAAGGTGCTGGAGGAGCGGGGCGTGCTGTTGCGCAAGGCGCGCGTCATCGACGTCGAAAACGCCATGCTTGGTCGGGTTCGGCTGCTGCTGGGCGACGACAAGAACCGCGCCGGCCACGTCGACGACTTCGACGCCCGCGCCGGCGCCGCCGTCCACCTCATCGAACGCGACGCCGAGGGCAAGGCCACCGTCGTCGGCCACGGCGTGGTCACCCGTCGACGGCGTGGCGAGATCCAACTCGTGTTTGACGCCAGCGACGCCGTCGCCGACCTCGACACCGGCGACGCCGTCGACGTGCTGTTGGCCTTTGACGAGGTCAGCATCCGTCGCCTCAAGGAGGGGGTCGCGCGGGCTCGCCAGAGCACCGGCCGTATGGCTCGGCTGGTGGAACACCTGCTGGGCGTGGTCCCGCCCCGCCCCACGCGCTTGCCTGACGAGCACGGCATTCCGCCCCTGGGTCTGTCGTCCGAGCTCAACGTCGACCAACGAACGGCGGCGCTGCACGCCCTGTTCAACGAAGACGTCGCCCTCGTGCACGGGCCGCCGGGAACGGGCAAGACCCGGGTCCTCGTCGACGTCGTCTTGGCCGCCGTCCGCCGCGGCGAGCGGGTCTTGTGTCTGACCGCCAGCAACGCCGCCGTCGACCATCTGGCGTTGTCGTTGTTGGCAGTGGAGCCGACGTTGCCATTGGCCCGCTTCGGCAATCCCGCCCGGGCCCACGAGGACCTCGAGGCCCATACGCTGGCGTCGTTGACCGCTGAGCATCCCCACCGCGTCGTGGCTCGCGGTCTCGTCGACCGCGCCCACGCGCTGCTGCGCGGCGCTCGTCGTCGCTCAGACACCGGTCGTGAGGCCTTTCAACGCCAGCGCGAAGCGCGAGCCGAGGCCGGCGGCCTGTTTGCCGAGGCCCGCCAATTGGAGCGCACCGCCGCCGTCGACGTGCTGCGGCGCACCCGCGTGTTGTGTGGCACCTTGACGGGCCGCCTCGACGACCTCATCGGCCACGACGACGACGACGCCTTCGATGTCCTTGTCATCGACGAAGCCAGCCAGGCCCTGACGCCGGCGGTGTTGTCGCCGCTGCCGCTGCTGTCAAAGACCGGCCGCGTCGTGCTGGCGGGGGACCACAAACAATTGCCGCCGGTGGTCATCGCCGACGATGCCACGGTGCTCAAGCAAACCGCGTTTGCCGGGCTGCGCCAGAAGGACGTCGACGTCGGCGCCCACTCCCATCTGCTCACCGTGCAGCACCGGATGCACGAGGCCCTGATGGCGTTTCCGTCGACCCGCTTCTACGATGGTCGCCTGGTGGCCCACCCAAGCGTCGCCCACGCCTTCCTCGACGACGTCGCCGCCACCCTCGACGACGGCACGCCCCGCCTCAGCCTGCCCTGGCGCGTCTTGGATGTCGTTGATTGTGCCGGCGCCGGCTTCGACGAGGCCCGCGCCCACGATAGCGCGTCGATCGAGAACCTCGCCGAGGCCCGCGTGGTGGGCATGCTCGTGCAGGACCTCATCGACGCTGGCGCCAACGCCGGCGACATCGGCGTCATCACGCCCTACGCGGCCCAGGCCACGCGCCTGGTGCGCCAGCTGGGGGCGCTGGTCGACCGGGGTCTCGAGGTCGACAGCGTCGACGGCTTTCAGGGTCGCGAGAAGCGCGTCATCGTATTTTCGGCCGTGCGCTCCAACAGCGATGCCAGCGTGGGCTTCCTCGCCGACCAACGCCGCCTGAACGTCGCCATCACCCGCGCCAAACACAAGCTCCTCGTCGTTGGCGACTCAGCGACCTTGTCGTCGGACGCGACGTGGCGGGCGTTGTTTGACCACGCCATCGCCACCGACAGCTATCGCTCGGTCTTTGAGGTCGAGGGCGCCGTCTGACCACGTGATCACGCGTGATTCAGCTGCGCTTCCCCGCGTCGTGCACTACGATGCACCCATGCGCTCCATCACCCCCGCCTTGCTGCTTTTGTGTGCGTTGCCGGCGGCGGCCCACATTCAGCTCGATGCGCCGCTGGTGCGCTATTCCAACGCCAACGGCGAGGTCAACAAGCATTGTCCCTGCGGCGGCGGCGGCGGCACCTCCTCGTGCTCGGGGGCCGTGTTGTCTGACCCCAACCGCTCGGCCACCCGGGTGACGACGTACGCGCCTGGCGAGACCATCACCGTGCAGTGGCGTGAGACCATCGACCATACCGGCCGCTATCGCATCGCCTTCGACAACGATGGCGCCGACCTCGCCGACTTCAACGCCCACATCCTCGCCGACATCGCCGACCCCTCCGGCGGCGCTGGCAACACCGGCAGCGGCAACGCCTGGAGCGCGCAGGTCACGCTGCCGACGACGCCCTGCAGCGGCTGCACCCTGCAGCTGCTGCAGGTCATGAACAACAACACGACCAGCCCCGTCGCCAGCCCCGTCGGCACCTCGACGTACTTCCAATGCGCCGACATCGTCATCGCCGCCCCCGGCGAGGGCGAGGGCGAAGGCGAAGGCGAGCCCGGCGAAGGCGAAGGCGAACCCGGCGAAGGCGAAGGCGAGCCCGGCGAAGGCGAAGGCGAAGGCGAAGGCGAAGGCGAAGGCGAAGGCGAAGGCGAAGACCACGGCCATGACGGCGAAGGCGAACCCGCCGAGGGCGAAGGAGAGACCGTTGATGATGGCTGCGCCCAGGGCGGGATGGCGTGGTCCCCAGCGGCCTTGGTGCTGCTCCTCGCTCTCCGTCGCCGCCGCGCCGCCTGAAACCGCACGGCCCGCACCTGTGCCCGGTCTGCCCCCAAAGGCGGGGTGAGGGACGTGGGCTGAAGCGTCCACCGGCGCGAACGTGGGCAGAAAGAGGGCGTTCCGACGCCTTTTTTTCATGTCATGAAACGTCGCACCCACGCGATGGTGCCGGTTGTCCGTGGAGCCCTCCCAGCCTCCCCCCGTTTTGGGAGGGAGCCTTAAACCGAGCCATCCGGGTTGTTCGAAGCGTCTCCGTCGTCGCCAGCGGCCATGACGTCGTAGTCGACACATGGTAGCTCCCGCTGGTCATCTCATCTGCAGGAGCCCGCCATGACCGTCGCCGTCACAGAGCCCGCGTTTTCGCTGGCCCACAAGGTCCGCTTCGTCACCGCCGCCAGCCTGTTTGATGGCCACGATGCCGCGATCCAGATCATGCGGCGGGTGCTGATGCAGGAGGGAGCCGAGGTCATCCATTTGGGCCACGACCGCTCGGTGTTGGAGGTCGTCGAGGCCGCCGTCGCCGAAGACGCCCAGGGCATCGCCGTCAGCTCCTACCAGGGCGGTCACGTCGAGTATTTCACCTACATGCTGCAGTTGCTGCGCGAGCGTGGCGCCGAACACATCCGCGTCTACGGCGGCGGCGGCGGCGTCATTGTGCCGGCGGAGATTGAGCTGCTGCACAGCCGCGGCGTGGCTCGCATCTTCTCGCCCGAGGACGGTCGCAAGCTCGGGCTCGTCGGCATGATTCGGCAGATGCTCGTCGAGTGCGACCACGTGCCGGGCACGCCGACGACCTCGCTGCCGACGGGAAATCTGACCGGGCTGGCCCTGGCCCGCGCCCTGACCACGCTGGAACTCGGCACCGACGACGAAGCCACTGACGACGTCAAGAAGGCGGCGCTGACGCTGCGCACCGATGTCAAGACCCGCCTGGCCAGCCAGAGCCGCGTGCCGAAGGTCGTGGGCTTCACGGGCACCGGTGGTGCCGGCAAGTCGAGCCTCATCGACGAGGTGCTGAACCGGGTGATGGAGACCACGACGGGCACCAGGGTTGCCGTGCTCAGCGTCGACCCGACCCGCAAGCGCAGCGGTGGCGCCCTGCTCGGCGACCGCATCCGCCTCAACACCGCGGCTCGTCATTCCGACCGCATCTTTGTGCGCTCGCTGGCCACCCGCCGCGCCCACCGGGCGACGTCGGCGGCCATCGCCGACGCGTTGACGCTGTTGAAGTCCCAGGGTTTTGACCTCGTCGTGCTGGAGACCGCCGGCATCGGCCAGGCCGACAGCGAACTGCACGAGATGGTGTCGCAGGGCCTCGTCGACACCGCCGTCTACGTGATGACGCCGGAGTATGGCGCCCCCAGCCAGCTCGAAAAAATCGACATGCTCGACTTCGCCGACCTCGTCGTCGTCAACAAGGCCGACAAGAAGGGAGCCCTCGACGCCGTCAAGGACGTCAAGAAGCAGGTGCAGCGCAACCGCAAGGCCTTCGAGCAGAGCCCCGACGACATGCCCGTCTATGGCACCGCGGCCCATCGCTTCGCCGACAAGGGCACCAACACGTTCTTCAACGCCCTCGCCAAACAGTTGGGCTTGTCGACGACGGCGCTGGTCGAGGGAGCTCCTGCCACCGACGCCATCATCCAGCCTGCCCGCAGCCGCTACCTCGGCGAAATCACCGACACCATTCGTCGTCGCCGCGACCGCATCGCGGTGGAAGCCGAGCAGGCCTTTCGCCTCGACGGCATCCGCCGCGCCCTCATTGAGCTGGCGCAACCGGTGCCCGCCATTGGCGAGCTCTTTGGCGTGGCCGCCTGCAGCGACAGCACCGTCGACGTCGCCATCGGCACGCTGCGCCAACGCCACGACGTCTACACCGAGGGCTTGTCCAAAGAGGCCAAGGCGAATCTGCGCGCCTTCGACGACGTCGTCGCTGGCTTCGACGCCGAACGCCACAGCTATATGGTGCGCAACAAGACCATCCACGTCGACAACTACACGACGTCGCTGTCCCAACAGCAGATCCCCAAGGTCACCCTCCCCCACACCAACGACCTCGCCGAGCGGCTGACGTTTTCGATGACCGAAGGCGCGCCCGGCAGCTATCCGTTCACCGCCGGCGTCTTCCCGTACAAGCGCGTCGGCGAAGACCCCACCCGCATGTTCGCCGGCGAAGGCACCGCCGAACGCACCAATCGCCGCTTCCACTACGTGTCCAAGGGGCAAGCCGCCGTTCGTTTGTCGACGGCGTTTGACAGCGTCACCCTCTACGGCAGAGACCCCGCCGTGCGCCCCGACATCTGGGGCAAGGTCGGCAACTCCGGCGTCAGCGTCTGCTGCCTCGACGACGCCAAGCGTCTGTACTCGGGCTTTGACCTGTGTGCGCCGAGCACGTCGGTGTCGATGACCATCAATGGTCCCGCTCCCACCGTGCTGGCGTTTTACGTCAACGGCGCCATCGACGCCGCCATCGAGCGCCGCCTGAAGAAGGAGGGGCGCTGGGCAGAGACCGAGCAGAAGATCACAGCCTTCTTTGCCGAGCGCGGCCTGGAGCGACCCACCTATCGCCAGGAACTCCCCGCCAGCCACGACGGCTATGGCCTGGGCTTCCTCGGGCTGTCGTCAGACCGCGTCGTCGACGCGGCGCTGTACGCCGAAGAAAAAGCCCGGGTCATGAGGGCCATCCGCGGCACCGTGCAGGCCGACATCCTCAAGGAGGACCAGGCCCAAAACACCTGCATCTTTTCGACCGAGTTCTCGCTGCGGGTGATGGGCGACATCCAGCAATACTTTGTCGATCACGACGTCAATAATTTCTATAGTGTGAGTATCTCCGGCTATCACATCGCCGAAGCGGGGGCCAACCCCATCACCCAGTTGGCCTTCACGCTGGCCAACGGCTTCACGCTGGTGGAGTACTACCGGTCGCGGGGCATGAAGGTCGACGACTTCGCCCCCAATCTGAGCTTCTTCTTTTCCAACGGCCTCGACCCCGAATACGCCGTCATCGGCCGCGTGGCCCGCCGCATCTGGGCGGTGGCGATGAAGGAGTTGTACGGTGCTGATGAGCGAAGCCAAAAACTCAAGTATCACATTCAGACGTCGGGTCGGTCGCTGCATGCGCAGGAGATGAACTTCAACGACATCCGCACGACGTTGCAGGCGTTCTACGCCATCGCCGACAACTGCAACTCGCTGCACACCAACGCCTACGACGAGGCCGTGACGACGCCGACGGAAGAGAGTGTGCGGCGGGCCATCGCCATTCAGCTCATCATCAACCGCGAGCTGGGCATGATGAAGAACGAAAATCCGCTGCAGGGCAGCTACGCCATCACGCGGCTGACTGACCTCGTCGAGGAAGCGGTGCTCAAGGCGTTTGAGGCTCTCGATGCCCGTGGCGGTGTGCTCGGGGCGATGGAGACCATGTACCAGCGCAGCCAGATTCAAGAGGAGTCGCTGTTTTACGAGGAGCGCAAGCATAACGGCGTGCTGCCCATCATCGGCGTCAACACGTTTCTGCCCGAGAGCGATGAGGGCATGGTGCAAGAGACCAAGCTCATCCGGTCGTCGGAAGACGAGAAGCAGTCCCAGGTCGACGCCGTCGCCGCCCTCCACGCCCGTTATGCTGCCGAAACGCCGGCGGCGTTGCAGCGATTGAAGGTCGTGGCCAGAGACGGTGGCAACGTGTTTGAGGAGTTGATGGAGACGGTGAAGGTGGCGAGCCTGGGGCAGATCACCGAGGCGTTGTTCGAGGTCGGCGGCGCCTATCGCCGGTCGATGTAGCCCACAGCAGTACTTGAGGCGTTGCCATGGGCGGGTTGCTCTTCGCGGTGGCGTTCCTGGCGACGGCGTCGGTCCTCATTGGCCGCGTCGTCGTGCGTCGGCTGCGGGCGGTGCGCCTGGGTGACACGGTGGTGGTGGCGTCGTTGGCCGACATCCCCGGCGTGCTGCGTCGACGTCGTTGTCCCTGTGGCCGATGTCCCGATGAGATGGGCGAGTTGTCCTCCCCGATGGGCACCGTGGTGCAGCGTGAGTGTGTCTGCGGCCGCCTGGAGCGGGTCACCTTCGTGCTGGGCAACTGACGGCGCTGTCCTTGTGCCGGCGCCACTGCTACTCGCCCCGCTTCCTGACGAACTCAGGACAGAAGGGGTTTTCCATGTTTGCCACGTCGCTGTTCGCCATTGCCGTCACGATCGCTGCCCAGGGAGTGGCGCCGCCGCCGCCGCCGGTCGCCGCCGCCGATGGCGCCATGGAAGCCCCTGTTCAGCCGTCGACGACGTCGCCGTCTGCGGCGGCAGCAGCTCCGATCCCCGATGCCAAGCCGCAGGGCATGGATGGAGTCGCCACCGCCGGGGCCCAGATGGGCGCTGGCGTCGGCGCTTGCTGCGTCGGCGGCTGCGTCGCCATCCCGTGCGCCTTTGTGCCCTTCGTCGGCCCGTTCCTGGGCAGCATCGTCAGCGGTGTGATCATCGGTGGCACCGAAACGGTCGTCGGCGACGCCCTGGGTCAGAAGCGGGCTGCCATGTTGTGGCCCGTGCTGGCCTCGTCGGGAATCCTGGTGGCGGGCGGTCTCGTCAATCTTGGCATCGGCCGCGCCTTTGGCTTCTCGAGCACCGTCCTCGACCCTAACAACCTCAACGGCCTCGGCAGCATTCCGAGTCTGGCCCTTGGCGTCTCCGTCGGCGTGTCGCTGACGACGGTGGTGGCGGCCGTCGTCGTGCCGGCGCTCATCTACCAGTTCACCGGCGTCGACAAGGAGCCCGGCGACACGGGCGGCTTGGGCATGCCTGGCCTTGTCGGACCGGCCGACCCCACCGGCACCCGTGCCACCAAGGCCGCGACGTCGCCGACGCCGTCACCGGCACCGACGGCGTCGACGCCTCCGGCGACGGCTCCGTCGACCAGTCCGCCGTCGCCGGTGGCCTACTGAGCCATGGCCGCGCCGCGTGCTCCGGCGCGCACGCCGGCGCACCCGGTCGCCCTCACAGGCGCGAGAGGCGCAGCAGGCTGGGGGCCTCGATGGCCGACCCCACGACGGGCGGGGCGGGTTCCACGGCGGGCGCGGCGGGTTCCACGGCGGGCGCGGCGGGTTCCACGGGCTGTTCCACGGGCTGTTCCACGGGCTGTTCCACGGATGGCAGTGCTGACGCCGCCGGGGCATGGACGCCGAAGTTGAAGGCGTCGTCGAAGGCGACCGTCAGGCCCACGTTGAGCATGTCGTAGCTGGCCTTGTACGAGCCCATCGCCACGCGGGTGCGCAGCTCGCCGTCGGCCTTGAATGGAGGCGGAATCTCGACGTTGCCGGCGGTGACGATGCTCTCGGTGCCGACGGTGCGGTCAAAGATGAAGATATGGCTGTAGCCGACGTCGAGGCGGACGCCGTTCCATGTGCCCGACACGCCGGCGCCAAGGCCGACCTTGTCGCCGTCGACGAGCTCGACGCTGTAGGTCGTGTTGGGGATGGCGCTGGACTCGTAGAAGCCGCCGGTGTGCAGCTCGAGCATCCGGTCCCACAAGGCCACCGTGCCGCCGAGCCGCAGGCTGATGGTGTCGACCCAATCCTTGGGTTGCACGATGGGGGGCAGGGCCGACGGTTCGCCGGTGCCGACGGTGAAGGTGAGGTCCTTGGTGGTCAGAAACACATGGTCGTAGGTCGACCAGGCCTCGTACACGACGGCGGCCTCGACGTCGAAGCCGACGGTCTTTTTGCCGTCGCCAAAGACGTCGTCGGAGCCGTACTTCAGGCCCAGGCGATAAAACGGCGGCAGTACGAAGTTGGCGGTGGCGGTGGCGCCGTCGTCGTTGATGGAGGCGAGGCCGCCGTCGAGGAATCGCGATTGCAGCACGTCGCCAAATTGCTCGATCCGAATCGGACCGGTGGCCGACACGGTGCGGGGGAGCTGCACGCTGGCGGCGACCTCAAGGTTGCCGATGCCCAGCAGCTTGCCGGGGTTTGACCACAGACCAAGGTTGCCCGAGGGAATCAGATGCTGCTCGCCATTGATGCGCACCTGCACGTCATAGCCCTCGTCTTCGTTGCCGGCGGTGTCGGCGGTCAGACGAAGGTTCTGGTTCAGGCCCGAGGAGACGAGTTGGAAGCTGCCGCCGACGGCGAACCAATCGCCAAAGCGGTAGCCGGCCGTGAGGCCGTAAAAGACCTCCAACAGGTCGCGGTCGATGAGCGTGTAGCGGGCCGGGCCGGTCGCGCTGAACTTGTAGTCGCCGGCCGAGGGGGCAAAGACGTAGGCGCCGACGGCGAAGCCATCGATGCCAATGGCGTCGCTGTTGAAGGTGGCAAAGAGCCGGGGGATGGGCTGGACGCCCGCCTCGTTCTTGATGGCGGTCTTGCCGTCGAAGCGGCTGGGCTGGTCGCGATTGCCCAGGCGGTCTGGTTCGGCAGGCCGGACCTCCACCTCGCCGTCGCTGGAGCCAATGGCGCGGGTGCCGCCTTCGACGAAGAAGGCCCGTTGGGCGTTGGGGGTGCCGTCGGGATTTTTGTAGGTCCGGTCAATGCTGTCGATGACGGCGCAGCCGTTGTCGACGCCGGCGCAATCGCGGGTGAACTCGCTGTTGAGCCACACCAGATTGACGTCGAGCTGCAGCTGCACGCCCTTGGACAACGTGATGGCCGCCGGGTTCAGCCAGATGGCCGAGGGATCGCCGGGGTTGACGATGTTGGCGCCGCCGCGGGCCAGGGAGCGGGTGCCGATTTCGCCGACGTAGTAGCCAGCCGCGTGGGCGTCGCCCGCCACGACGGCCAAAACGGCGGCTGCGGCCGCGAGCACCCGGGTCTTGCTCAACGGTGGGGTGGAACTCCAAGTCCCCGAAGAAAGACTGCAATTGTGGTGAATCGACTGCGCGGTGGTCGAATTCTTCACCATCGGCCGAAGCCGCCTGCGTAACGTCATGGACACGCCTCACTCCTGCGCCAGATGGCTCGTTGCTCTCGCGCCGCGCAGCATGGCACGAGGGCGGAGTCCAGGCAGGTCCAGTTACGTCCAGACCGAGGCCGAGACACGTGGGTGGTGCTTCGACGCGTCGGTCGGCGTTCGGCCGCTCGGCCGCTCGGGCAGGGCAGGCAGAGCATGGCCCGGGGACGTCGGGGCGTGAGGAGCGGTCAGCATGACGAAGCGCATCGGGGACATCATCGTTGAGCAGGGGTCGGCGGAGCGTGCCGAGGTCGAAAGTGCCGCCCTCGTCGGACAAAGCACGGGCACCCGCATCGGCGAGGTGCTGGTCAACCAGGGCATCCTCGACGACAAAGACATCTACCAGGCTGTCGCCTTGCGCCATGGCCTGGTCTTCGCCGACGCCGAAGCGCTGTTTGGCATGCTCGACCCTCGCATCGCCCGACGCCTGCCTCGACGCTTTCAGGAGCACGAGCAGGTGGTGCCCATCTGCCAGATCGACGACACCATCGTCGTCGCGGCCTGCGACGCCGCGGTCCACACCGCCGAACTCGCCTCGGCCGCGGGCGTCAAATTCGTCGACATCCGCATCGTCACGCCCACCGACCACCACCGGCTGCGCACGGCGGTGGACCTCGGACAAATCGAGATGCGGGCGGGGCCCAGGGCCTCGACGGTCTCGCGACGGGCGCGGGACCTGATGTCGACCAGGACCGAGGTCAACGCCGAGTTGATCTCGCTGTTTGACGCCGTGTTGCTCGACGCCATCGTTCAGCGGGCCTCAGACATCCACCTGGAAATCTACGGCGAACGGGTGCGGGTGCGGCTGCGCATCGACGGCGACCTCCACGATGTGCAGCGCTACCAGCTCAGCCGGGAACAGTTGCTGGGCGTCATGAACGTCGTCAAAGTCAACGCCGACCTCGACATCGCCGAACGACGCCTGCCGCAGGGTGGGCGCATCACCACCCGCACCGGGGGGCAGGTCTTTGACCTGCGGGTACAGACCCAGCCATCGCTGCACGGTGAGCACGTCGTCATCCGGCTCTTGCCCCAGGACCAGAAGATCCTCGGCGTCGAGGATCTCGGCTTCTCTTCCGCTCTCGCTGATGCCTATCGGCGCTTGCTGTCATCCCCGCAGGGCCTGGTGCTGGTGGTGGGTCCCACGGGTTCGGGCAAATCAACGACGCTGTACGCTGGCTTGATGGTCCTCGGCGGCGACCCCAGCCGCAAGGTCATCACCGTCGAAGATCCCATCGAATACGCCATGAACGGCGTGCAGCAGACCCAGGCTCGCCCAGACATTGGCTTTGGTTTCGCCGACGCCATGCGCTCGTTTGTGCGTCAAGACCCCGACGTCATCTTGATTGGCGAGATCCGCGACAAGGAGACCGCGCTGGAGGCCATCCGCGCCTCACAGACCGGCCACCTGGTGCTGTCGACGTTGCACTGCAACGATGCGGTCGACGTCGTCCAGCGCCTGCGTGACCTCGGCATGCAGCCCAATTCGATTGCCAGCGAACTCATCGCCGTGTTTGCCCAGCGCCTTGCCAAACGCATCTGCACCAATTGCCGCGTTCCCGCCGAGGCCGACCCGGCCTTGTTCGCCGAGGTCTTTCCCCACGGCGCCCCGGCTGGTTTTGCGTCGTTCAAGGGCAAGGGCTGTGGCCGCTGCAACCACCTCGGTACGCATGGGCGCATCGCCGTCATCGAATACCTGCCGACGGGGGCGGCGATGCGACGCGCGATTGCCCGTGACCTGCCGGTCGATGACCTGCGGGCAGCCGCCCGGATTGCCGGCCTCGTGGCCATGCGCGATCAGGCTCTTGACTTGGTGACATCGGGCATCATCCCCTTTGAGGAACTCATGTGGGTGCTGCCCGCCGAGTCCCTGGCAGGTGAGTGACGACGATGACGACCACAACGACGACAA
>CAJBHN010000436.1 GCA_903952805.1 uncultured Myxococcales bacterium
CAGCGAAGGCGGCGACGCGCTCAAGGGCGAGCGCGAAGCCCTCGGCAAGGCTGTGGCCCAACTGCAGGGCATGATGGGCGTCATGCTGCCTCGCATGGGCGAGAGCCTCTACCACGTGGGTCTGCACGCCAATCGCATTTTGTCGTCGGTGGCTGAGGTTGTCATCGGCTGGCTCTTGCTCAAGCACGCCGTCGTCGCGGCCCACAAGCTCCCCGAGGCCTCCGCCGCCGACAAGCCCTTTTACGAGGGCAAGCTCGCCAACATCCGCTTCTACGCCAAGGAAGTGCTGCCCAACATTGCGCTGCACAAGAAGGTCATCGAGGGCGGCGACCTGACCTTGATGGAAATGGACGAAGCCGCGTTCTGAGCCTTCGTTGCCACTGAGCGTGCTCATGGGGCCTGTCACCAGCGGTGGTGGCAGGCCCCACGCTTTTGGTGGACCAGCGTGGTCGTGACCGTTGTCGTGACGGTTGTCGTGACGGTTCTCGTGCCCGTCCTCGTGCCCGTCCTCGTGACTTCGCCGGTGGGCAGATGGCTCCTGTCGGGTCCCAGGTCGTTTTCTGGAGACTGCTGGCGCCATCTGCGCACCATGCCTGCATGCAGGACCAGCGCACCCTTCCCCTCTCCGATTTCCAGGCGATCATCGACACCCTCTGTCAGAGCGCCATCGCCGACTTCAGCGCCACCCGTCAGCGCCTGGAGCGTCTGCGCCGCGACGGGCCCGAGCCGCACAACGACGACTGAGTCCGTTGGACGCCGACGGAGGCCGCTGAAGAACTTGCGCCCGCCGTCGCCGTCGCCAAAGCTGGGGACGTGTCGCAGCTGACCCAGGTTGTCGTCGTCGCCCGCGGAGGCGTCATCGCGCCCTTTGGCGTGGCTGCCGACGCGTGCCCCATCGGCCCCGCCACCCTGAACGAGGGCCGCGACGACACCCTTCGTCGGCTGGGCCTGGTGCCTCCGGCCGTCAAAAGCGCCGACACCGACGTCGTCAGCGGCCCGGCGCTCGTCATCGCCGACGATCTGTGGGTGACCAGGCGTGCCCTGCAGGCGTTTGTGCGGGCAGCGCAGCGCAGCACCGAGCCCGTCCGCCTGCGCCTGCCGCCGTCGCGCCTCCTCGAGCTCACGTTGCCCCTGCAAGACGTCGACGTCGACGTTGACGGCGCCACCTTCGCCTGCGCCTTCGTGCCCGCCGGCGTCACCATCAGCGTCGGCGCCGTCCTCGACGCTGCCCGGCCCCTGACCATCGCGTATCGGGAGCTGTTGTCGCCGGTGCCGCTGCCGCGCACGTTGCTGGCCCGGCCCGGCGGGCAGATGACGTGGCCGCTGACGTCGACGGTGGTCATGCGGTTGCGCCATTGGGTCCATGTGCTGCGGGCCTCGCATGTGGCGCCCCAGGTGTGGCTGCTGGAGCGGGCGCTGCGCTCCCCCGTGCGCTCGGCGCTGCGGGGACTGCTCGGCCTGCGTCTGACGGCCACGGCTCGTGAGGCGGCCTGGCGGCGGGCGTTTGTATTTGTCGGCCGCCGCTGTCAGATCCATCCCAGCGCCGTCGTCGAGGGCAGCGTCATCGGCGACGACGTTGTCATCGGCCCCGGCGCCGTCGTCCTCAACAGCGTCATTGGCGCCGGCTCCCGCCTCGAACAGCGCACCCATGTCAGTCAGTGTACGCTTGGGCGTCGCACGTTCATGAGCTTGAACTCGTCGATGCAGGCCTGTGTCACCTTCGACGACGCCGACGCCTGCGCCAACAACCTGCAGGCCTGCGTGGTGGGCACCGGGGCCGGGCTGACGAGCTTCGCCCGGGGCCTCGACACCGCCCTGCACGACGACGGCCGACCGGGTGGCCCCGTTCGGGTCCGAGACGGGGACGCATTGCGCTCGGCGGGGGAACTCCCTTGCGGCGTCTGCTTCGGCCCGGGCAGCTACCTTGGCGCCGGCGTCACCGTCGCCGCCGGCCGCGTGGTCGGCCAGGGCGTCCGCATCGTGGCCGGCGACGGCGCCATCACCCGCAGCGCCGACGTGGCCGCCGGGACCTGGCGCACCGCCGATGGCCGCTTGCTACCGTGGCGATGACCGCGTCGGGGTGCCGCTGTCTCTCTCGCCGCGACCCTTGTATGGTGACGACCGCAGGCCACCGAGCAGGGTGAGATGAACCGAGACGCACAACAGGTCTTCAAGCTCGGCGGCTGGCGTTCACCGCCAGAGGCCCAACAATGGGCAGCCACCGTCGACGTCGACAGCGCGGACCTCATCGCGATGCTGGACGTGGTGGGCGCGAGGGTGGTCCCGGCCGAGGCCGAGCGGCAGGCCCTGCGTCGAGCGGTTTTTCATGCCCTCGTGTTGCGGTTGCCATCTGAGCAGCTCTTTCGGCCCTTCGTCCGGGCCCTCAAGCTGTCGTCCCTGGAAGGGCGGGTCTTGTTGGCCGAGGTGCTGCCGACGGTGAACAACGTCGCCGACCACCTTGAGCTGGTGGAGTTGCTGCGCATCCCTGATGGCGAGGTCCGCGCCGCCGCCGCTCAGGTCCTCATCGACATCGGCAGCAAGACTGCCGTCGCCGCGTTGTCGACCATGGTGCTGGAGCGGGGCTTTGTCGGCCTGCGTGAGAGCCTGGAAGTCGTGCTGCGCACCATGGGGCCGCAGGCCATCCCGCTGCTTGAGCGCCTCCTGCAGCGGCCCGAGATCCCAGAGCGCCTGTTGGCCATCCGCTGGCTCGGCGACGCTCAACATATGGCCGGCGCGACGGGGGCGGCGTTGCGCGTGCTGCAGCCGCTGCTGAAGGATCCCCAGGAGTCCATCGTCATCGCCGCTGCCATCGCCATCGGCCACATTGTCAGTGAGCTTGATTACCACGCCATCTTGGTCCCTCTCATCGACGGCAAGAACCTCAAGGTGGCGAGTGCCATCATCGAGGGTCTCAAGCGTTTCCCGACCGCGCGCACCGCCGAACTCCTTGAGCGCAAGTTGGCATCGGGTCCCACCATCTTGAGGCTGGCGTGCCTGTCCGCCGTCGAAAACGCCGTCACCCTGCCACAAAATCTCGGGGCCGACCTCGACCCCATGCTCGGCGTCGTCGTCGCCGCCCTGGCTCACGGCCAGATCGCGGTCCGCAACAAAGCGGGCGAGGTGATGTCGGCGCTGTCGAAATCCGAGCACGTCGAGATCGGCCGCACCATCGTGTGGTTGCTGCGTTCGGGCGACGTCACGACCCGCCGCATGGCCGCCGAGGTGTTGAAGACCATCAGCGACCCCCACGGTGAGCTGTGGCCCAAGCTCATCAGTTCATTGCGTGACGATGATTGGTGGGTTCGCGAAGCGGTCATGGAGGCC
>CAJBHN010000437.1 GCA_903952805.1 uncultured Myxococcales bacterium
CATCACCGGCAGCGGCGCCGGCGGGTGAACGGCTCGCGGCGTCGAGGTGTCGGCGGACCGACCGTTCTTGCATATCTTGTCGGCCGAGGCCCCCATGCGCATCTGAGCGACACCGCTTTGCCTTCGACGCTGCCCTGAGGCATCGCCTGCGTGGTGAATGGCCTGCTTGCCGCAGTCGTGACTCGGGTGCTTGGCCTCCCGCGCTTTGTGGGGCGGGCGGCCCTGATGGCGGCGTTGTTTCACGCGGTCTTTGTCGGCGGCGTCACCGTCATCAAAAGTGGCACCAACGCGTTGTTCTTGTCACGGGCCGAGCCGAGCTTGCTGCCCCTGCTGTACGCCGTCGTCGCCGTCGTCGTCAGCGTCGCGACCGCGGTGTTGGCTCGCATGCTGGGACGTCGCCCGCTGCGCCAACTCTTTGGCGAGGTGATTGTCCTCAATGCCGCGTTGCTGATTGTTGGCACCGTCGGTGTGCTGCTCGAACTGCCCCAAGCGCCGGCGGTGCTCTATGTCATCGGCGAGGCCACAGCGACGACCGGGTCGGTGCTGTTTTGGTCCCGCCTGATGGACGGCTTCACGAGCCGGGACCAAAAACGCGTCGTCGGCGTCGTCGGCGCCGGCGGCATGGTCGGTGCGGCCGTCGGCGGACTGCTGGTTCGCGTCTTCGTCGACGTCACCGGGGTCGCGGCTCCCGTCATGGGCGCGGCGGTGCTGTGGGTGCTGGCGTTGCCGCTGTTGCGGGTGTTGCGCACCCGTTCCGCCATCACCGACGTCGACGCGGCCCTGAGCACCGTGCCAGGCCCGGCGCCAAACCGCGACGTCCGTCGACAGCCTGCGCCCACAGCGACGCGTGACGCCCTGCGCGCCCTGGTTGACTCCAACTACGCCCGGGCCGTCGCCGGTTTGGTGGTGTTGTTGGCAGCCACCGGCGCCGCATCAGACTTCGTGTTTCGAGCCGCGGCAGCGTCTGCGGGCAGCGAGCGCGAAATCGCCGGCCTGTTTGGCTTGTTGAACGCCGTCGTCGGCGTCGTCGTCGTGTTTTTGCAGGTCGGACTCACGGGGCGGCTGCTGTCGCGCCTGGGCGTATTTCTGTTTGCGGCCATTGTCCCCCTGGTGCTGGTGGCCTTGTCGGTTCTGTACGCCGTCGTCGACGCCGTCGATGGCGCCAGCCCCTGGGGCTTTCGGGTGTTGATTTGCCTGAAGGGGGTCGAAATGGCCGGCGCCTATTCGTTGCACCCGGTCGTCGTCGCGCTGCTCTACAACCCCATCGCCCCCGAGCTGCGAGCCCAGTCGCGAGCCCTCATCGACGGCGCCATCAAAAAGATGGGCGCCGCCGCGGCCGGTCTGGTGCTGGGGGCCCTCGCCACCCAGGCGGCGCTGGTCAGCGTGTGGACCGTCTTGGTGACGGCGGCATTGTCGCTGCTGCTGTTGCCGACGCTACGGCGCTTGTACGTCGACGCTCTCGAGGCCCGCGTGCAGGCGCCGGTCAACCATCGGGGTCGGGCCTGGTCCATCGACACGACCGACAAGGACACGCGCCGCGCGCTGGAGCAGGGGCTCCGTTCCAACGACAGCGAGGACGTCGTCGCCGCCCTTGACGCCCTGGGCCCCGCCTACGAACTTGCCGACGAGCTGCTGCTGCTGTTGTTGGAGCACCCCGAAGAGCGGGTGCGGGCGACGGCGCTGGCGCGGGTGCCGGCGCGCCCCGACGACCGTCTGGCCGAGCGCCTGCTGACCATCGCGCGCACGCCAGGGGCCCGTCGTCCGCGAGCCGAGGCCGTGCGCGCGCTTGCCCGCGTGCAGCCGGGGAAAGCCGCCGACGTCGTCTTGGACTTTCTCGACGACGACGAGCCCGGTGTCGTCTGCGCGGCTCTCGAAGTCACGCTGCGTTCGCGCAATGACGCCCGCAGCAAGGCCCGGCTGCGAAGCCTGCTCGCTGAGCTGCCCACGCTGGGGATCGCCTGGCGCCGCGACCTCGCCCGGCTGCTGGGCGTGCTGAGAGACGCCCGCTACGCCGCCGCTGTCACGTCGTTGATGAGCGACGACGACCGCACGGTCCGCGTATTGGCCATCGAGGCCGCCGCTCGCCGCGGCGATCCCATCCACGTCGACGCGCTCATCGAACGCCTCGGCGAACGGACCACCCGGGTGGCGGTGCTGCAGGCCCTGGTGCGCTTTCGCGACGCCGCTGTACCCGCACTGTCTCGCGCTCTCGACGACACCAGACTGCCAGTCGCGGTGCGCTTGCGGGTACCGCGATTGTTGGAGCGGATTGGCACCGAGTCGGCGGCCCATGCCCTGCTCTACTCCAATCCCCGTGACGACGCTTCGCTGCAGACGCGCATTGCCAAGAGCCTGGTCCGTATCGTCGAGCGCGACGCGCGCGTCGTTGTCGATCGCCGCCGCACCGACGAAGCCATCGGTCGACGATTGGTCGCCTTCGCCGCCTACGCCGATGCCCTCGCCGACCTCGATGCCGACGACGACAACAAGCAGCTGCGCCTGTTGCGGCGCGTCGTCGACGAGCGACGACGTCAAAACCTGGAAATTGCTCTCGAGCTGCTGGGCATCCATCGGGGCATCGACCGCATGCGGGTGGTGGCGCGGGGCCTGACGGACCGTCGACGGCAGGCCCGCATCGATGCCATCGAGCTCCTCGACGCCGCCCTGACCGCCGATCCGCTGCGGACGGATTTTCTGTCGTTGCTCGACGTGCGGGACTCAGCTCGTGCCATCGAACGTGCCATGCAGCGGGTCCGTCGACTCACGCACTCAAAAGACCCCCTGCTGGGTGGCATTGCCCGGCTGACCCTGCGTCGCGCCGGCCTGGCCGACGACGGCAGCGACATGCTCGGCGAAGGCGTCGGCCTGCCAGGCAGCTTTGAACTTGGAGGTGACGACATGGCCGACCCACTCGTTGAGCGACTCTTCCTGCTGGAGGACGTTGACCTCTTTCGCGGTCTCGCCGCCGACGACCTGCTGGCCATCGCCAGCCAGGCCACCGAGCTGGTCGTCGAAGCCGGCCAGGTCATTTATCGCGAGGGCGACCTCGGCAACGACAACCTCTACGTCATCGTCGAGGGCATCGTTGAGCTCACGCGGCAAGGCAAGCCGGTGATGACGCTGAACGCCGGCGAAAGTGCCGGCCAGGTCAGCTTTGTCGACCAGGGGCCACGTCCGGTCACCGCCCGCGTCGCCGATGGCAAGGCGGCTCGCTTCCTGGTGGTCGAGCGTGAGGCCTTCTTTGACCTGATGGCCGACCGCACCAGCCTCATGCAGGGCTTTTTCGACGTGTTGGCCAGCAGGTTGCGGGCCCTCATCACCAAGGCCGCCCCCGACGACGTCCTGCCAGGCGCAGAGAGGCGCTGAGAGGCCCTGAGGCACTCAGAGGCACTCAGAGGCACTCAGAGGCACTCAGAGGCACTCAGAGGCCTCACGCGCGGAGTGACCGATTGCGCACCGTCGCGTTTCGTTTCAGCCGTCGAGTCGCGCACGGGTGGGCGCCAGTGGCAGTATGTACACCTGTGCGCACACCACCACACACGGGCGCCGCAGCAAGGCTGGAGACCCCATGAAAAAACGACTCGGCGAAATCCTGATGGAACGCGGCTTGATTGACGGGGACCAACTCACATCAGCCCTGTCCCATCAACGGCAATGGGGCATGCGCCTGGGAACCGCGTTGGTCGCCAAGGGCTTTGTGGCCGAGGGGATGCTGACGCGGGTCTTGTCGGAGTCCCTCGGCTTCCCAATGGTCGATCTGAGCCGCGTCATCATCGACCCCAAGGCCATTGCGCTGGTCTCGCGCCGCACGTGTGAGACCCACGGTGTGCTGCCCCTGGCCATCAAGGACCAGCCCAACGGTCGCCGCATCTTGCTGCTGGCCATGGCCGACCCGTTGAACGTCACGGTCATCGACGAAATCGGCTTCACCAACGACTGCGTCGTCAAGCCCGCCATCGCCCAGATCTCCTCGCTGGAGCAGGCGGTACGCCGCTATTACCTGGGCCATCGGGTCGCCATCGCCCCCTTGAACTTTGAAGCCCAGCATCGACCAGGGTCCGCCTTGCTGGCCAACGACGAGCCGATGACGCTCACGACATCGGGTGGAATGAGCGAGCGCGTCGTCGTCGGCCGCCAACACCTCGACAGCGCCATCATCATTGAGCTCAAGGACGAGGCATCAATACCGCCCGAGGCCTTGAGCCCATTCAGTGCGCCGCCGCTGCCGGCTGATTATGTCGGACACCGTACTGGCGTGTTTGCCATGCCGACCCCGAACCCCGCTGATCTCGCTGGGCCACCAACGGGGGCCGCAGGCCAGCCCGGCGACCTCATCATTGGCGATGGCGACATCTTGGCGCTGTCGCGCACGGCCGACATCGAGCAGATCGAAGCCCTCGAGCGAAAGTTCTGGGCCCTGATGCGGGTGCTGGCGCGCCGTGGTCTGGTCACCAAGGAAGAGTTCCTGACCGAACTGCGCGCCACCGAATAGGCCACACAGGACGACAACGACAACGACAACGACAACGACGACGAGGTCAGCGACGCCTGGTCAACGTGACCACCACCGCTTTTGATGTCGGCGTGTGGCTCTCCCTGGCCCGGCTCTCCAGGGGCACCAGCACGTTGAGCTCTGGAAAGTAGCCCGCGACGCTGCCGGTCGGCAGGTCGTAGGCGACGACGGCGTAGTCCACAACGGTGCGGGTCGTGCCGCGAAAATGGCTGGTGATGTCGACGCGGTCGCCATCGTTCAAGCCGCGCGCCCGTAAGTCGGTCGGCGACACCAGCACAATGTCCCGACGACGACGAATGCCCCGATAGCGGTCGCTCTCCTCGTAGACCGTGGTGTTGAACTGATCATGGGAGCGGATGGTCATCAAGATGAGCTGCCCGGGCTCCAGCGTCCACGCCGGCAACGCCACCGGCGTGAACATCGCCTTCGACGTCTCGGTCTGCCACTCCCGCTCGCGGGCGGTGTTGCGCAACACAAATCCGTCCTCGTGCTGGACGCGACGGTTGAAGTCTTCAAAGCCCGGTACCACGGCGGCGATGAGGTCCCGGATGCGCGCGTAGTCGTCGACAAGGGGCTGCCACTGGATGCGGGGCAAATCGCCGACCGTGGCGGCGGCGACGCCGGCGACGATGGCGACCTCCGAGCGCAGCATGCTCGAGGCCGGCTTGAGTTTCCCCTGGGTCCGGTGGACCACACTCATGGAGTTCTCGACGGTGACGACCTGCGCGCCTCCCCGCTGCTGATCCACCTCGGTGCGCCCCAGGCACGGCAAGATCAAGGCGTGGTCGCCAGCAGCCAGGTGGGTCCGATTGAGCTTGGTGGCCACCTGCACCGTCAGCCGGGCCTTGCGCAACGCCGCGTCGACGCGGGGGGTGTCGGGAGCTGCAGCCACCAGGTTGCCGCCGAGGCCGAAGAAGACCGTCGCCGCACCGGCCTCAAGGGCCTCGATGGCATGCACGACGTCGTGGCCGTGGCCCCGCGGGCTCGTGATGCCGGTGGCTGTGTCGAGGGCCGCCAGGAAGGGCTCGGCGGGCATTTCGCTGATGCCCATGGTGCGGTCGCCCTGCACATTGCTGTGACCGCGCACGGGGCACACGCCGGCTCCCGGTCGGCCGAGATTGCCGCGCATCAACAGCAGGTTCACGATCTCCCGCACATTGTCGACGCCGTTTTCGTGCTGGGTGATGCCCATGGCCCAACAGGCAATGGTTCGCTCGCTGCGCGCATACACCCGCCCAATGGTCTCGATGGTGGCGCGGTCGACGCCGCTGCCGGCGACGATGTCATCCCAGCCGACGACGTCGAGGTCGGCAACGAATTCGTCCCAGCCAGCGGTGTGGGAGTCGATGAAGGCCCGGTCGACGACGCCGCCGCCGCCACGGCGCTCTTCGTCCAGCACGACCTTCATCAGACCCTTCAACAAGGCCACGTCGCCGTTGATCTTCACCTGGGCCCAGTGGCTGGCGATGTCTTCGCCGACGCCCGCCATGCCAAGGACCTTCTGCGGGTGGGCGAAGGACTCCAGCGCCCGCTCCCGGATCGGGTTGACCACGACGACGGCGCAGCCGCGCTTTCGCGCCGCCGCCAACGTCGACAACATGCGTGGGTGGTTGGTGCCGGGGTTTTGGCCAATGACAAAAATGCAGTCGGCCAGTTCGAAGTCGTCGAGCTGCACCGTGCCCTTGCCGACGCCGATCGTCGTCGACAGCCCCCGGCCACTCGACTCGTGACACATGTTGGAGCAGTCGGGCAGGTTGTTGGTGCCGAAGGCACGCACGAACAGCTGGTAGACAAACGCCGCCTCATTCGACGTTCGCCCCGAGGTGTAAAACACCGCCTGGTGCGGCGACGCCAGCCCCTTGAGGGTGACACCGACGAGGTCGAAGGCGTCGCTCCAGCTGATGGGTTCGTAGTGGGTGCCACCGGGCCGCTTGATGAGCGGCTCAACCAGCCGACCATGATGCTCGAGTTGGTGGTCGGTCTGGCGGCGCAGGTCGTCGATGCTGTGACGAGCAAAGAAGGCAGCGTCGGCCTGGCGGCGGTCGGCCTCGTGGGCGACGGCGCGGGCGCCGTTTTCGCAAAACTCAAAGGTGGCGCGATGCCCCTGGGGATCGGGCCAGGCGCAGCCGGGGCAGTCGAAGCCCTCCGACTGGTTCACGTTGAGGAACACGTGCAAGCCCCGACGGAGCCCCGAGGTCTTGGCGGCGTAGGCAAACGACGACAGCACCGCCGAAGGCCCGGCCGCGGCCGGTCGGTAGGGACGCGGTGTCGTCGGCGGCAGCGCCCGGGTCGAGGTCGCCACCGCCGGCGTCGGCGCGCGCAGGGAATCGTCTGACATGTCGTGATCCTACATGGCTCACCGGGTATGCGCGCCCGGGGTGTGCCGCTGCACGGTGGGTAGGTCCGTATGCTTGCGATGCACACCGAAGATAAACCGGAAACATCCTTCTGACCCCCCTGAAAACACCAAGCACCAGGAAATGCTCAGCATTTTAGCTCCGTCGCCATCGGCCCCCACCAACAACGAGGGCTCCCTGCGGAGCCCTCGTTCACCTCATGCTCGTTGGTCGGACGCCGGGCGCCTACTTGATCCCGAGCTTTTGGGCCGCGTCGATCAGGCCCAACATGCGGGTCTTGTCGTCGCCCTCGCTGCGCTGCGCCAGCTTGGTGAGCAGGGCCGCGATCGAGAGATCCTTGATGTCGCCGGCGTCGATGGCCGGGTTCGACAGGACCGAACGCACGTCGTCGGGCAGGCTGCGACCCTGACGCAGGTACTCGTCGGCCACCACCTGGACGGTGGAGCTGCGGTCGACGACGGCGTCGATGGACTTGCCGAGGGAGACAGCGTTGACGAAGCGGTCGAAGAAGGCGCCGTCGCCGCCGACGATGTCGATCTTGGCGGTCTTGAAGGCCTCGCCGAGGACCTTTGCCTGCTCAGCAGCGATGAGGACCTGGGTGTCCATGCCATGCATCCGGATATGGCGTTCGTTGTCGAGGGTCAGCCTGAACTCCTCGTGCTCGCGGGCGGAGCCTTCCATGGACTTCATCGCGACCATCTTGTCCGAGATGCCCTTGGCCTCGGCGGACATTTTGTTTTGCAGCGCATCGGCTTCAGCATGCCCCTTCTCGCGGATGGCCACGCTCTCGGCGAGCCCGCGCTTCTCGATGGCATGGGCTTCGGCCTCCTGCACACGCGCCTGGGCGAGACCCTGCATTTCATAAGCCTTGGCGTCGGCTTCCTTGCCCTTGGCCTCGGCGACGAGCTTGCGCTCAATGACGGTGGCTTCGGCCTCGCCCTTCTTCAAGATGGCCTGGGATTGAGCCTCTTGCACCTCGACCTGGGCCAGACCCTTGCTCTTTTCGCCATCGGCGGTCGCCATCAGGCGCTCCTTGTCGATGCGGGCCTCGATGAGCCCTCGCTTCTCGAAGGCGAGGGCATCGGCTTCCTTGACCTTGACGGCGGCGAGGCCAGGGGCTGCGGCCTCGGCCTGGGTCCCTTCGGCGCGACGCACCTTGGCTCGCGACTCACGGTCAGCGGACTCGAGGTCGGCCTCGGCCATGATCAGGCGCTCCTTGGCGAGGTGACCCGCAGCTTTTTCCTGCGCCTCGGCCCCCTTGATATCCTTCACCAGGCGCTGCTGCGCTTCAGTCTCGGCGATGATCAGGGCGGCATCGCGGTTGCGCTTGGCCTCCTCGACGACGCGAACGGTCTTGATGCGTTCTTCTTCCTCGGCGACGGTGCGGTCGACGGCGATACGGCCGCGCACGGTGTCGGCGATTTCCTTCTTCTGGATTTCGATCAGCTTTTCTTTTTCGATGCGGGACAGCTCGACCTCGCGCTCGCGGATGATGGCCTCGAGGTTGCGATCCTTGGTCACCCGCTCGGCCTCGACGCCGACGACGCGCTCGCGGTTCTTCTGGGCCACTTCGATCTGACGCAGCTTGTTTTGCTCCCGAATGGCGAGCTCTTCCTCGGTGTTGATGCGGGCCGACTCGGACTCCAGCACGGCCTTTTGGACCTCCTTGTCACCCTCGGCACGCTCGCGGGCCTGGGCCACGATGGCCTCACGCTCGCGCGCGGCGACCGTGCCCTTTTGGATGGCGTCTTGCTTGGTGATGACTTCCTGGGCCGTCGTGTCCTGCTGCTTGATCTGCATCTGAGCTTCGTTGCGCAGCCGATTGGTCTCTACTTCCTTCTCCTTGGTGATCTTCGTGATCGACCGGATGCCCTCGGCGTCGAGCATGTTTTCGGGATCAAGGGCTTCAAGCGGCGTCTGTTCCAGATAGTCGATGACGACGTCGGTGAGTTCGTAGCCGTCGAGGTCGGGGCCGATTTGGTCGTAGATCTTCTTCCGGAAATTCGCGCGGTCTGTGTAGAGCTGCAGGAAATTCATCTGGTAGCCGACCGTCTTGAGGGCTTCGGAGAATTTGGCCGAAAACAGCGTGTGCAGGGTCTCGACGTGGGACGCACGGTTGGTCCCGATGCGGGAGGCGACCTGCTTGACCTTGTCGACGTCGTGGCTGACCTGGACGAAGAAGGCGACCTTGATGTCGGCGCGGACATTGTCCATGCAGGTCAATCCCTCGCGACCGCGCCGTTCAATTTCGATCAACTTGACCGAGAGGTCCATGACCTCGGCGCGGTGGATGATGGGCAGCACCAGTCCGCCAGTGAAGCTCACCGAGATGACGTCGCCGGTCTTGTTGTTGATGAGGGCCTGGCCGGGCGAGACCTTGATATAGAATTTCTTCACCATCACGGCGAAACCCATGACGAGGATGACGAAGCCACCAATCACTGACAGGGCTGAAATGAAGATCGGATTCATGATCGGTCCTTATGTCTTGGTCTTGGATGCAGAAACAGAAACAGAAACAGAAGCAGCGATACCGTCGACGCGGTCGCGTTCGTCGCGTTCGTCGCGCTCGGCAGCCTCAAGGCCGGCGAAGGCGTCCGCGGTCGAAGGCATGATCGCGCGCATGGGCTCGACAATGAACACGCCATCGTCGGCGAGGTCCATGATGACGGCTTCTTCGCCGCGCTGCAGGGCATGGGTCACGCAGCGCACCGAGACGATGACCTCGTCGTTGGTGCGGGCCTGACCGCTCGTTTGGTCGGCCTCGATGGTGATGACCACCGTGCGCCCCAGCAGCGACCGACCGCCGCCCCTCGTCGCGCCATCCGTGAACAGGCCACGCAACGGACGGACTGCAACAACCGTGGCGGCACCTGCACCCACCACGCTGACCACCGTCGCCACCAACGAGGTCACTGCCAAGGGCAGCACCTCACGGAGCAGATGGTGCGTCGTCACCGACAGAAAAAAACCCAACAGGCCAAAGATGCTCGCCGAGATGGTGATGGGCACCTTTGACAAGCCCATGGCAGCCAGGGCTTCGGCGAGGGCGGAGGTGCCGCCCTTGGCAGCGCCCGTGACGGCGTCGATAGCACCGTCCACGACGCCGTGGGCCTTGCCCGTCAAACCATCGAGAGCATCCATGTCGGCTGCCCCCACGATGACCAGGCACCAGTACAGCAGGGACACCGCCGACAGCGCCGCAAACAGCACGGTCGGAAACGTCATCATCAGGTCCAACAGTGCATTCACAGCGTCGATGTACGACGGTTGGGCCCCGCGAGGAAACTCCACAATGAAGCGCCGTTTGGAAAACGGCGCTTTCTCAGCGACGTCAGCGCGTTGTGCGAGATGTGCGAGATGCGCACACATGTCATCACACGGAGGCAGCACCCGGGTCGACGAGTCGCCTGGTGGAAGTGACAGTCGCTGCAAAAGACCGGACACTGAAGCATGCGTGGAAAGACGGAGTTGCGTCGCAACGTCAATCAATGCCCGTGGCAAAACTACCCGACGCACAACCGCAACAAGCAGCTCCAGTGTCACGGAGACCTGCCCCTCAGCTACGGATATTGCTCGCAAGACATCGGCTGCCCGTCGTGCGCCGGCACGCTGTACAAGCCAAACATCCTGCTGGAGCAGGGCCGCGGATTTGTCTTCGTCGAATGTCCCTGCTGCGATCCGGTCGCCTTTCGTCGACGTGTTGAACGCCTGAAGGACAAGCTCCCCAAGGGTGCCGGGCCCCAGAGCACGCCGCTGACAGAACAAAGAGCCGCCGAAGAGGACGCGCGTCGCCGAGACGAGGCCATGGCCAGGCGGGCCGAGCGCCTCAAGCGACTGAAATGACGTTCACTACGTCGACGAGCGTGGCGTCATCATCCGCCTCGCTTCGATGCTCGCCTCGGGAGAGGTCGCGTTGGACGCGTGACCGATGGTGATCAGCGGGACTTGAGGACGGGCGTCACCCGCACTCGCGGACGCCCCTGAACCGACACCACCGTCGAAAATGGCGCATGGCCCTGCATGGTCACCTTGACGACCGCCCTGAAGTCAGCAGCGACGTCAATGGTGGTCCGACCGCTGCCGATGACCGTGCCATTGAGCGTGACCGTCGCGCCTTCGGGAGCGTCGACCAACAACTGACTCATGGGCGCCCCCTCAGGCACCGAGACCCGCCCCGACGCCGCAGCCGGTGCTGGCGACGGCCTGCCTGCCACAGGGACTGGCCGAGAGCGCTCCGGCGGAGCCGCTGACGTCGACGGCACGTTGGGTCTCATGCCCTGCCCCACTGCCGCGCCCTCTGCCGACACAGCCGCTGCCGGCGCCGCCGTGGCCATGGGGCGCTCATCGGCCTCGCGGTTGCGCATCGCCGCCTCGAGTTGAGCGACGTCGACCAACTCGGTGCGCATGGTGTCGCCGTCGGTGATCCGCATGGGGACAACACCACGTCGCAGCGCGAGGCTCTGCTCCCGGGAAAACACATCGCTCTGACGGTCGGGGTCGTCGGGGTCGTCGACCACGATCACGACGTCGCCGTCGATGCTCCGGTCGTCATCGCCTTCGTCATTGGCAGGCCGAGCGACCTGCATGGCCTGGGCGGGGTAGAGCCGCGTGCTGGCACCAAACGGGTTGTCGTCGCCGTCGTAGGTCTGGCCGCCATCGCCGACCATGACGAAGTCAGCGCCGTCGTCGATGACGTCGAGCGCACTGCTGTCATTGACGCCACGACGGGTGGCGGTCGCCCCGTCGTCGTCGCTCAAGGTCATCGCCGGTGCGTGGGTGGCAGGTGCCGAGGATTGGGGGGGCGAGGAAAACGCATCGTCAAAGGCGTCCTCGAGCCCGGGTTGGCTCCCTGACACGCCAAAGCCTGTCATGCCCGAACGGGTGCGGGGGGGTGGTGCGTCGTGGTCCTCGACCCTGGCCTTGCCCATCGCGGTGGGCGCGTTGGCCATGGCATGGGGCCCACCATCCTCAGACATGACGGGGGCTGGCGAGACACCGGTGGGCGCCGTCGACGACGTGCTGGCGCGCAGCGAGTTGGCAAAACCGGAGCCGCCGTTGTCGGAGAAAACGTCGCCCTGCTCGTCGTCGTTGACGCTCCAGTCCTGAGCGAGTTCGGCGGCCTCCGCCAACGCATTGTGCCGTTCGCGGGCCGCCAACCTCGCCATCAAGTCACCGGCCTCCTGGGGCACCATCTGGGTCCGGTCGTCGCTGGCGCCGGTGTCGACGACGACAGCGACATGGTTGGCCGCCATGCCTGGCGCCGGGCGCTGCGATGGAGGCGGCGTGGCCTGGTCGGTCTTGCGCGACAGCGTCGACGACGACGACGACGACGACGACGACGACGACGACGACGACGACGACGACAGCGGTGGTGGCGGCGGCGAGAATGGCGCGAAGGTCGCGGGTTCGATGAGCATGGTGCGCTCAACGGGGGCAGCGGCGACAGCGACCGGGGCCGCGCCGGCGGGAGGCAACGCCTTGAGCAGTTCGGCGGTCGGAATGAGCAGCGTCGGCGATGTCCGCGGCTTGAAGGCGTTGCCTTCGCCAGACGCGGCGGCAACCGCGGCGGCGACGTCGGCGGCACCGATCATCAACGTCGCGGCCGTTTTGGCTCGTTGTCGGCGGACTGCCGGGCGCGCATCGGTAAAAACGTCGACGTCGTCGTCGCCAACGGCGGGCGGCAGGGCCGCCTGGGCCCGCGGCGGGGGCGGGGGCGGGAGCATCACTGACGGCGTCATCGTGGGCCACAGACGCTCCACGGCGGGGTAGATGAACGCCAGCTGCATCCGCAGTGTGTCGACCACGCGGGGGGCCGCATCGAGGCCCAGGCCGGGGTCCATCACCATGGAGCGATACGGGCCGAGCAACGCGGCGCGCACAACTCGATCAGGACCGCCGACGTTCTGCTCCCGCAGCAGATTCTCAAGGCGTGTCACCACCTCATGCAGATGGGGTCGCTCGCTGGCCCGAGCATGCACCAGACGGCTCATCAGCGCTGACAGCGACGACGACGACGACACGCGCGGCACCGTCTGCCCGGTGGGATCGCCGCTGAGCAGCGCCATCAACAGCCGGCCAAGGCTGTACACGTCGGCGGCCATGGAGACTTCACCCTCGGGGGCGCGAAACCCGGACGGCTGGTCGGGGTCGGCCCCAGCTGCGGCCAGGGGCCGCAAGCGCACAGCGCCATTGGGTTCAAGAAAGACGCCCGCGGGGTCCAGGCCCCCGGCGAGGACGGCCCCCAGCCCCAACGGTGGGCCGCGGTAGCCCGGTCCGCCGGCGTCGTGGACGGCGACGGCCACGCGAGCGATGGACGCTGTCACCGCGAGGCCAACCTCCATCGGCACCGGGCGCCGGGTGGCCAACAGCGCCGTCAGATCGAGTCCCTCGGAGGGATCGGCGACGCCGTAGACCACGCCGTCGTAGCGGGCGACTTCGTAGATGCGGGCGATGGCCGGGTGCAAGATGGCGGCGCCGGCGTTGGCGGCGGCGACGACGCGGTGCATGACCCGTTCGTTGCGGCCAAACAGCGCCAGGTGCACCCTGGGCCCCGGCCCCATCGGCAGCACCCGCTGGGCGCGCAGAATCTCGGCCCCCCCATAGCTTGGGACCGCCGCCAACAGGGCAAAGTCGGCCAAGGTTGACACGGTCCCTACACACCCCCGCCGACTGGCAGCGATGAGGCCGGCGGACTGATGCGGGCGGTCCGTTCGTCGATGAGGGCCTGCAGGGTGGCCATGGTTTCATCGTCGACGCCCTTGCTGCGAGCGGCAGCGACCACCTTGTTCAGGCGGCTGATCTCCACGGCGTCGCGATCCCGCTGCTTGTCGACGAGCTGCTTGAAGGTCTCAAACATCGGCGCGAACTCGTCGCCGCCGCGCAGGGGACGCAGCGACGGGTATTTGCCGTCGACCATGGTCGCAAAATGTTTGGTGAGCACCACAACGGGACCAGCGACCCGGTGGGTGATGATCAAGCCCAGCACGCCCAGGACCAGCACCTCGCCCACCAGCGAAAATACGATGATCCGAAAGACCTTTTTGGCGTCGTCGGCGTTGAGTTTCTCGCCGATTTCGGGGCTGATGGCGGCCAAGCCGATGACCTCGTTCATTTCACGGTAGGCCTTCAGCAGGAAAAAGCCCAAGACCGTCGACGTCAACGCCGCCACCAACAAAATGGCGCCCGTGTATTTGAACTGAAACGCCCGGTCGACGATCGGAATCAGTCGTCGCTTGTAGTGCTGGGCCATGGGCCGCTCCTGTTCGTGTGATCTTGCGGGGCCGTGTCGGGCGTGACTGAGACGCTGCTCAAGCATACCAGACCCCGTCGTCGTCGAAGGGGCCACCGGACCATAACCATGCCAACCCCTTCCCTTCAACATCGCTGCTGGGCGATGGTGGCTCCATGTCTATGTGTTGTCTTGCAGCATGGCTGGCTTGCAGTCTCGTCGGCGCTGCGCCGCCCGGCTACGCAGTCGGCCAGCAGGGCATCGCCGCCCG
>CAJBHN010000438.1 GCA_903952805.1 uncultured Myxococcales bacterium
ATCTTCAGCGAAGGTATCGGCAGGATGGTCGCACCCTGCACCTCGGTCGATCGACCGAGGTGCAGGGTGCGACCATCCTGCCGATACCTTCGCTGAAGATTCCGGGAGTCCCATGACGACGCGCATCGACCGCAACACCTTCCGACAGGCCCTCGCGAACAAGGCCATGGCCGTCGAAGACCTCTGCGCGCAGCCGGGGATCCGCGAGAGTGCGGCGATGCAACGGGTCGTGACCCGCGCTGCGGGCAGCGACGGCGTGTTGCAGGGGACCGCCGAAGTGGACCGCGTCTTCGACGACCTGACCCGTTCATTCAACCACAAGCCCTTCTACGCCTTCGCCGACACCGCGCTGTATCTCCGGCCCGGTGGCGCCACCGAACGTGCCGTGCAGGCGCTGAAGACCACCCGCGGATTGCAGCGAACAGACCCCGCCGGCGACGCCGCCCGCGCCAGCCTGGTCGACGCCACCAACGCCCATCACACGCAGCGCCAGACGACCGGCGTCGGTACGCACTACGGCGACAGCAGCGCGTTTTCGAAGCTGTCTGCAGACGACAAAGCGACATGGCTGTCAGCGCACGCCAAGCCGGGCACGCAGGCGCCATCGGCGTCGTCCCTGGTGAGCTCATCATGCATCGGCTGGACCATGGAGCACGTGGGGCGCTGGTATGAGGCTGCGGGCAAGACCGAACGCTGGCGCGAGGTTCAGCGCGTGGTGCAGCAGGAGAACCTGACCGGCACCGCTCTGGCCCGTGAGCTGCGTAAGGATGGTTGGCAGGCGCTCTACAACAACCCCGACACCGCCTACGCGGGCACCGCCGACGCCCCCGATGACGAGCACCGCTACTCGCTGCACGTCGCGCAGACCCAGGGCACCTACTACGGCATCCCCGTCGACGGCATGGTCACGGACTGGGCCAAAGACCCGTCGCGCCTGGCCGGCCTCGAAAAAGCGCCCTTCTTCGTGCATGTCGCTCGTGGTGGGTATCACGTCACGGCGGGCACTCGCGGCGCCATCAACGAACTCGCCCGCAGCGAGGGGCCCGACGGCACCCTGGTCTATCAGGACCCGATGTCGCGCATCGTCGACGTGTACGCCGATATTCATGGCGGCGGTGACGCCGGTCGCGCTCGTGCGATGCATATGTGGGGCTCCGGCTTGACGCTGGTGCCGCCCGGCAGCCGATTGCCATAGGCTTGCCATGAGACCTGCCATGAGCCCACCGGGGCCCGTGGCGCTCTTTTCTCCCGGCCACAACAGAGCGCTCAGCGCGGCGCGACGACGAGCGTGTGTTCGCCGCCATTGCCGCAGCGGACCCGAGCGACGCGCCCATCGGCGGAGTCGCTGTCGACATCGACATCGACATCTACGTCGATGTCGACGCCGTCGCAGCGGGCCCGGGCGCCTGAAGCAAAGACTTGCCGAGGCAGGGTGACGAGGTGGTCGCCCCCGCCCTCGAACGTGACGCTGAGCACGCCGTCGTCAGAGACGTCGAGGGTCAGCAGGCGCCCCGCGAGTGTGGGTGTGGCGCGGGCCAGTGTGGCCACAGCATCGTCACGCAGCGTCCGATTCTCGTCATACAAGCCCCAGCGGTCTTGTGAGATCTCTTCGTAGAGCCAGAAGAACCGGTGGGCGCGTACCCGGTCCATCTCATCCTGCATTCGCGCGAGCCAGGCGAGACCGTGGGGCAGCGATGGATTGTTGCCATATTCGGTGACGACGAGGGGGGCGTCGTGGGCGTCGGCTTCGGTGCGGGCGTTGTCGGTGGAGCGCACCAGACGCGTCGGGTCACCGCTGGCCCACAGATCGGCTCGACCCGAGAAGACCTCGGGGTACAGATGCGGTGCATAGGCGTCGTTGTCGAGGTCGAGGCCGCCGTCGGTGTCGGCGCCGTCGGTGAGGTTGCGCAGCGCCGTCGGTTCCCACAGCACGAGACGGTCGGGGTCGACGTCGTGGATGGCGGCGACCGCGCTCTCGGCGAAGGCGAGGATCGGGACGCTGTCGCCCACGGGTTCGTTGAAGACCTCGATGCCGAGGACCCACGGCTTTTCCTGCAGATGAAGCGCGAGGCGCTGGAGCATGACCAGGTACGCGTCCTGCAAACCGGCGACGTTGTTGAAGAAGCTGTCGAAGGCCTGCAAAACTTGTGTCGAAGTACGGCGGGCGACGAGGTCTTCGAGGGGGCCACCGAGGAGTTCCTCCGGCGCCGGGATGATGGCCCACAGCGGTGCGCCGTCCTCGCCAATTTCCTTTGAGTACGCGTCCTGGTGGAGATCGACGAGGCACCACACCTCGAGGGCGGCACAGTCCTCCAGCACCGCATCGAGGCGAGTGAGATAGTCGGCGTTCAGGGCGGCCTGGTCGGGTTCGGGCTCCAGGCCGCTCCAGTTGATGGGGATGCGCAACGCGTTGATGCCGAGCTCGTCGCGCAGCAGGCGCAGGTCAGTCGTCGAAAAGTCCGGGATGGGCTGCACCGGCAGACGACCATCGTCAAAGGTGACGTCAAACAGGCCCTCGATGCGGGCGTTGGCCCCGTGCAGGAAGAGCTCCCGCCCCTGCTCGTCGAGCAGGCGGCCGTGCTCGGCATGGGCGCGGGGCAACGCTGGCTCTGGTGCGCAGCCGGCCATGGCAGCGACCACGGCAGCGACGACGCCACACGCCAACAACAGCAACGAAGAACCCGCGACGGAGGAACGCATCTTCTCCGTAGTGGCCAGCGCCGGAATCTGGCCTGCTCAGACATCCGCCCGCTGGCGGATACTGAAGACCATCCGCCACGGGGCCGGCGTCCCCCGTCATGTGACCGAGGGTGAGATCCAACGCCAGACCCGATACGCTGAACGTCAGCTGATTTCCGTGCCTCTCCGGAGCCCTCGATGACTCGCGTGTCCGGCAAAAATGCTGCTCATTCGTCCAGCAAGGCCGAGCAGGTCCGGATCCGCGAGGCCGAGCAGGCGCGTCGCTCGACCGAGGCGGCCGCACAGACACCCGCACAGGCACAGCAGGGACCACCACCCCACCACCCGCCGCCACCGACGCCGCAGGCATCACCGGCTCGTGCTCGCTCGGGGGCAGGGTCTCGTGAGGTCTTCGCCCATTCCAGCAGCGCGCGTCCCCAGACCCGGCACTCGGTCAAAACGCCGACGACGAAACAACCCGCCCGCGGTCTTGCCGCAGCCGACGACCGCGTCATCGTCGCCGGCGCTGGCCGCCTCACGAGCGCAGCGGCGCGCGTTGCTGGCGCCGTCAGCATGGACGACAAGCGCGCTGCCGCTCGCGCTGCCGCCGCGACGGTGCGCGATGTCCTGAACCGAACGAAGGACCCGCTCGCGAAGGGAGCGATTCTGGAACGTTCCCACGATGCGCTCCGAACCATTGGCGCTGGCCTCGACACCCTGTCGGGCGCCGACACCCAGACGGCGCTGAGGGACCTGGCGCTCGCCGCTGAGGCGGCCGGCCCCGCCCATGTTGATGCTCTCGCTCGACCACTCGCCCGGGGCATGCCGGCGTGTGTCGGCGGCCACTGGAGCAACCGTGGCGAGCTGACCGACGCGCTGAAGGAAAACGTCAAGGCCGGCTCGGGCGCGTTGCTGGGCGCGGCGCTTGGTCGACAGTTGCGCGGCGTTGATGGCGCCCTGGCCCGTGACGTCGAAGGTGCCGTGGGCAAGGGGCTCAAGGAACTCCGCGCCGATTTCGAGGGCGCAGCCAAGCAGGTGGCGACCCGGGACGGCGAGCTGGCGGCGGTGGCCAGCCAATGGGGCAGCGCACTTGCCCCGGACCAGATCGCGGCCGGCACGCGGGCCTTCCACCATGCCCACCCCGAATACGCGGAGCGCGACGCGCGGGCGGCAGCGTTGTCGAAGGCGTTGACCGGCGTCGGCTATGCCGAGCAACACCAGCTCGGTGGCGACCTGGGTGTTGAGGGACGCGCGACGCTCGCACGGCTGCCCGAGTTGGCTCGCAGCGAGGTCGGCGCCCGCACGATCGGTGCGGCTCTGTCGACGGAGTCACGTGGCGAGCAGACCTTCCTGCACTTCGCCGGTGCCACGCCCAAAGACGCCCGCGGCCTCAGCGACGCGATCCAGCGGTCGATCGTGGTCACCCAGGGTGACGCCCTCACCCACGGCGACACGCGTGGCCTCGCCGACGCCCTGCAGGGTGCAGCCTCCGTCTTGCGTGACCCGACGACGCGGGAGCGGTTTGAGGCCTTCGCGCGCGAGGTCCAGGCGCTGCCGCCCGGACTGCCCCCCGACAAATTGGCTCTCAGCCTGGCTCGCTCCGCCCACAGTGTCGTTGGCCAGCTGTCGTCGGTGGGTGCTGTGGGCCAGATGCATGACGTCGCTCGTCAGGTGTCGGCCAGCGCTGCACCAAGCCAGGGCGTGGCTGTCACCCTCGCGGACCGAACGTCGTTCCAGGCGTTCGGCGCGACGCTGGGTGCCGTGTCCCTGGGATACTCCCTGCAGGGTTTGCGGGACGGCGCCGACGGCCGTGAGGCGGTCGGCGTCGTCGTCAATGCCGCTGGTCTGGGCACCAATGTGGCCGGGCTGGTACTAAAAAACGGCGCCCCCAGGGTGCTCTCGCATGGGCTGCCCATGGTGGGCTACGCCTTGTCAGCGTTCGATACCGTCAATGCCTTGAAGAGGAGCGACGAGGTTGGGGCCATCGCCGCCGCCGCCCCCCTGGCCGGCGCGCTGTCGGGGGCTGCCATCGGTGCTGGCACCGGTTCGTTTGCGCCAGGTGTTGGCACGGCCATCGGCGGTGCCATCGGCGCCCTCGTCGGTGTCAGCATCGTCGGCGTCCGTTCCTTCACCGAGGATTCGCCGTCGGAGAAGTTCGAAACCTCGACGCAGCCTTTTCTCCAGGGGGCGCTGCAGCACGGCGGTTTGTCGGCATCGCACGCCGAGCGAGCAGCCCACCGATTGCGCGACGTCAACGACGACTTCTTCGGCGCGGGCCACGGCATGGCGGCCATCGCCCGTCGTGCCGGCGAGCCCGCTGAGCAGGTGCTGATGAAACTCGTCACGCTCGATGACGAGCGACTGCACCAGTTCGTCAAGCGCGTGCTTGCTGTGCGGGACAATGGTGAGCAGCTGCGCGAGGCCCAGGTCAAGGTCGCCGCAGCGAAGGCCAAACCCGGCACCATTCCCGCGTTCCGCCTCAACGATCGAGATGTCGCAGGCCTTGTCGACGACTACCGCGCGCTCATACGTCGTTGACGTCGGCGACCGCGATGGCGTGAATTCTGGAGTCCTGACGTGAATTCGGAGCGAAGGCCATACGCGGCGGGTCCACTTCACGTCAGACCATCAGCCGATGGTTGCGGGCAACAGCTGCTGCAGCGAGCCGAAGAAGGCATTGGCGACGACATCGAGGTCGGAGGTGGCGTCGACGTTGAGCAGCAGCACGGCGTTGTGCACTGGCACCACCAGCGTCAGGCCATCGGGGTCGGTGACCAGCAGCGCCCCCTGGAGCCAGGTGTGGTCGGGCGTTGGTACGCCGTCACCGACCCGGCTGGCGAGCTCGTGCATCCAGTGCTGTTGCGCATCGAGGCTCAGCACCGTGCCGACGGGAGGCGCGTAGATCTCGAGGTAGAGGTCGGGGTCGGTGCTGACGACGGGAGCGACGGTGAATTCTGATCGCACGCAGGCGCCGATCCCCGGCCAGCGCGCGACCAGCGTTGTGGACACCAGCGTCGGCGTTGTCGGCAGTCGCACCGAAAAGCCATACCGCGGCTGCAGGAATGTGACGCTCAACGGCTGCACGAACACCTCGCGTCGGCAGCCTGGCTGTTTCAGCGACCGAGCGCCACCAACGGTGGTCAGCGCTCACGGTGTGACGACGCTGTGCCCCGGTTGTCGTCAGCCATCAGGGCCACGCTGTGCCGGCGCGTCGACCCACCAGGGGCAAGGTCATCGTCATCGTCATCGTCATCGTCA
>CAJBHN010000439.1 GCA_903952805.1 uncultured Myxococcales bacterium
CCGGCGGTGTGGCTATCGATGCAAAAGGTCCCCTTGCCGTCGAGCCACTCCTCAAACGGGATCCGCTCCAGCACGTCGAGGGCGGCGGCCTCGTCGATGACGCCGTCGTGGGCCGCCAGACGCACCAGCACCCGGCTGGCGCAACGCAGGAACATGTTGGCGCGAGCCACCAGGCTCCAATCGCCGCGGCAGTGGACGGCAGCGTCACCAACGACGACGTCGGTGGCGCCGAGCGCGGTCAACTCATGGCCAACGGCGGGGGCGGTGGCACGAGCACAAGTGACAATGACGTCGAGCATGTCGTCTCATGCCCCGACAGGCGCAGTCTGAGAAGCCCGTTCCCGACATGCTGTCGTGGGCCAGACCTCAGGGCGATCCGACGATGCTGGCCGGGGAACGCAGTCCGTCGCTGGCGGTGGCAGCGGCGATGAGCACGCCAATCAGGGCCAGTACGACGACGACGACGACGGCGACCACGACGACGACGACCCCAGCCCCATGGCGGCTGCGCGGCCGCATCACCGAGGCACTCGGCTCGTGGGACGACGACGTCGTCGGGGACGTCGTCGACGGCGATGCGACTGCACTGGTCCGCAGCTCCAGCGTGTCCACCAGCATCGAGTCGCGCACGGGGAGCGCACTTGATTCCGACGACGACGACACCCCCTCGCGGGCGTGGGCAAATCGTTGCCGCTGCCGAGCCAGGCTGTCGCCGGCGAGGTCAGCAACGAGCGCGGCGACAGCGCGGGTGTCGGCCATGGTGATTTCGGCGGCGACAGCGGCCTCGAGGAGCGCTTGCCGACACCTGGCCGCACTCTGATAGCGGTCGGCCGGATCGCCACGCAGGCTTCGTTCGATGACCTGCCGCAACGGTACCGGGACGTCGAGAAAACGACGCGGTCGATAGCCACCTGTGCGGGTCGAGGTCGATATCTCGTCGAGCGACAAGTCACCGTAGAAGGTGTCGCCGGTGAACAGCTCGCAGGCCATGATGGCCCACCCGACAAGGTCGGCCCGACCATCGACCGGGAGCCCTTGAGCTTGTTCGGGAGACATGTAGCTCACGTTGCCCGGCACAGTGTCTGTCGCCGCCGTGCCAGCGGGAACGACGAAATCGACGTCGACAATGGTGACGCTGCCATTGCTGCCAACCACCACGTTGGCTGGTCCCAGATCGCGATGGACCAGCCCCACCTCATGCAACGACGACAAGCCATCCAGCACCCCGATCGCCAGCGCGAGGGCCATGTCCGGCTTCAGGGGACGATGGGTGTCGGCTGCGAGCGTCTGCAGCACGTGCAAGTCCACGCCCTCGACGTACGCAGTGGCAACCCACCCGAAGCCACCCAGGACGCCGAAGTCCTCGACGACGACGACATTCTGCAGAACGTGCCCACGAAGTCGCGACACGTTGTGCAACACCTCGCCAATGTCGACCCGCAGCGAGGGCCGTTGCCGCTTCAGCACCACCAGTCCGTCGGCAGCTGCGCGCTCGTGAACGTGGCCATCACCGAGCTCGGCGACCCAGACTTGACCAGACGCCCCTGCTGGCAGCGGCACCAGCAACCACGCCGGCCCGAAGGGTCCAGGAACCACCAACGCTCCATCGTCGTCGTCGTCGTCGCTGCGATGTCTGCCATCGTGGTCGACGTCAACAAGGTCATGAACCAGGTCATGGACCAGGTGGTCACCAGCGTGTCGTGATGGGTTGGACTCAACCACAAACGACGACCAATCTCGTGAAGCCACCGGCAGCTCCACACCGCGCCGACGTGGCTGCGACAGCATGGGCACAAAACGAGGGACCCTGGGTGGACATCGCAAACGTCACGAAACTTCCGGTATCAGGTCAGGACGACGACGACACTCCCGCCATCGATCCCGATACCACCGGTGTCTGGACACCACGGAGTCCGCCGCACAAATGAAGCACGCCACCGACCACCGCGCCGACGACAACCTTCAAGACCACGGCGCTGGTGCCCGACAAGGTGGGCAGCAGCTCAGGCCCCACCAGAATCGTCATCGCCGCCAGACCAAGGGCGACCATCACCGGTCCCGGCGCCGACGGCAGGATGGTTGACGGAACGCGTACCAGACCACGGGAACGTTCGACGGCGGCGCGAGCGAAACCACCAACCCCAAGCAGCCCATCACACAACAAGGTACCAGCCATGGTGCGGCTCAATTCGCCGGGTTTGACGGCGTCAACGCCACCGAAGCGGGCCACCGCCACCACGCCGCCAATACATGCCGCCACGCCTGCTGCTTGCAGGGCGCCCTCGAGCAGCCAGGGCCAGGGCCGCCGATCGCGGGACTTCATTGCCACAGGCATGGGCCAAACGACGGCGGCGACGATGGCGACGGCTCCGGCGACGGCCACGACGACGAATGGGCGCATGGGCCACAGCATCCCAACAGCGACGGCAGTCACCGCGCATATCAGGCCCGCAACCAGGCCCAGCACGCTCGCCGGCAGATGGCGATGCACACTGTGATGGTCGTCGATGAGGATGCGACCACGTCGCAGCCCTGCCAGCACCACGGACGTGCGGGCGCCAACTGCGATGGCGAAGCCGATGACGCCAGCCAGCGACATCGCCACGACAGGGCCCACCGCTCCGTGAGGCGATGCCGACGGTGACGACGACAGC
>CAJBHN010000440.1 GCA_903952805.1 uncultured Myxococcales bacterium
CGGGCCACCACGGTCGCGTCGCGGGTGGCGCGCCGTTGCGGGTCGAGCACGAGGCTGCCTGCCGTCGTTGGATGCCCGACCTGATCCATCTCGTCCTTGACCGGGACTGGCACGCCGTCGAGGACTGACCATGGCCGGCCATTGGCCCAGCGTTCGGTGCTGGCCCGGGCCTGGGCGCGCAGGTCGTCGGCGTCGACGGAAAGAAAGACCGCGGTCAGGGGGCCGCCGCTGCCATGCTCATGCATCATCGACAAGAAGCGCTCGGCGACGTCCAGCGGCGTGCGGCTGCCGTCGGCATAGGCGCGGGCGAAGTCGGCGATGGTGGGGGCGCCGCCGGGTCCAGCGTTTTTGCCGCCGTCGGCGAGGGCTTGCAGCGAAGGCAGCCGGGTCGACAACGGCGTCTCGGTGGCCAGCGCGTCGTCGTGGATGGGCAATTCGGGGGCCAGGCTTGGCACTCCCGACGCATGGCTCATGCCCAGCGTGTCGAGACCGACCCCCCACACCAGCGCGCGCTGCAAGGCTGCGCCCACGCCGTTGCTCTCGAGTGTTTCGCAGGTCGCCCGCAGGGCGCGACCGGTCAGGCGCGGGACCCGGGGAGTCTTGAGGTCGTAGCTCATGCATCCTTTTGAAGAGCCGAACCTGTGCTCGTCAAGCGTCACCGCTCGTCGGCGGCGGCGCCATGGTCACCTGGGCCGCCAGCGCCCGCACCACGCCGCTGGCATCGTCAAGCATGCGCGCGGCCCGCGTCGGCGCCAACGACGGCGTCACGCCCAGGCGGACGGCGGCGTTGTCGAGGCCGCCGGCGGGGCCACCCAGCGCCCGGCAGGACAGGGCCCGCAGGTCGACGAAGCCCCGATGGCTGTCGCCGGCCTGTTCGAGCAGGTCGCGCGCGAACGCTCCCCAGCACACGAGGCGGCCGTCGCCGAGGAACGCGCGGAACCGCTCCAGGGCCACAGCGACGTCGACGCCACCTTCGAGGTCGGCGCGAGCCAGGCCAAGCCGCACCAGCACGGTGTCGTGCAGGCTGCGGCCAGGGCGGATGCGCACGTCCAGGCGGGTATGGCTGTCGTCGTCGCCGGCGCCGTCGACCAGGGGGCGGGACGCCACCAGATGCAGCATCTCGGGAGCGCCCGCGTCACGAGCCGCGCGGGGATGGGCGTTGGCCTCGGCATAGACGACCACCAACCGCTGTGGGCGCTGCAGCAACGGCAACAACTCCTCGAAGCGGCGGTCGGCGCGGCTGCCACGGCGGGCGCTGCGGCTTGAATGCCGGCTGGCGCTGCCACTGGGCTCGCGACCAGCCCGGTCCAAGAAGCCCAGTTGCGTCTCGACCATCGCGTCAAAGGGCTGCAGCAAGGCGCGGTAGGCGTCGACGTCGCCCTCCAACGCACCCAGGACCGCCGCCGTGGCCTCGATGGTCGACAAGTGTTGATCCGTCGGCTCCTTTCGAATTCGGTAGCGACCCGGTTCAGCCGGCTGAAAGCTCAGCTTCGGCAACGCCGCCAACTTCGGATTCGACGTCAACAGCTTCTTCGCCTGCGACCAGGTGCCGTCGAGCACCACCAGCCGTTTTGGGGGGTGCTGCTGCCAGGCTGCAAACGGGCGGGCATCGTCGTCGGGGAACAAAATGGCGGTGCTGTCGTCGCCGCCAAACAGGTCCTGCACCCGGGGGTCGTCGTCGAAGAACACGCCCTCCACCAGCCGCGAGCCCTGCAGCGACAGGTGGGCCATCCGGGCGGTGCCAATGGGAACATGGCGCTCCCGGGGATGCTGCAGAAAAACGACCTGGGTCTTCGGTGTCAGCGTGGGCAGTTGCGCACACCAACACACATCCACGGGTCGTCGACAGCGCCAGCAGGTCTCTCTCACCCGCTGACCATACAGGCTCGACCGCCCGTGCCCATGCCCCTGGCACGAGTTTGGCGGAGCGCCTTCGCCTGACCTGCCGTCAGCGTTGCGGCGTGGCAGTGTGCTCGCCATGGAGACTTGTGCTCGGTGCCGCGTCGACCTGTCGTCCAGTGAGGTCGGCGAGGGGGTCCTGCGTTGCCACGGCTGCGGCAGCTTCGTGTGCCGCCCCGAGGCCCGCCAGAAGCTGTGCCGCTTCCTGCACATCGACGACGTCAGCTGGAACGCCCTTCTTGACGACGGCGGGCGCGGGCCACCCTGTCCCCTGTGCGCCGACGGCCTGCGGGTGATGAACCTGAATGGCGTCTGGGGAGACGGCTGTGGTGCCTGTGGTGCCCTGGTGCTCGACCCGGGTGAACTCCAGCGCCTCACGGGGAGCGACGAGGGGCCGCCTCCAGGGCCAGCCGTGTCGCGGGCCGCCCAGACGCTGGCGTCGACACGCTCCGCTGGCGCATCGCCGCCGTCGAGGGACGCTGGAGATATGCTCGTTGGCGTTGGGCGAGTCCATCTGCCTCCGCAGCTGGCGCTTGCCCACTTCCTCGAAGGCATGTCCTGGGTCCAGGTGCGGCAGGACAGGCCTTCGTTGTCGGCCGCCTCCTCCATTGTCGACACCGGCGCCCGCTACGCCGTCACCACGTCGCTGGGATCGGGGATGCTCTGTCGCGACGAGGGACCCATGGGCTTTGTTGCGCGCCTGTTCCTCGGCAGCCTCGTCACGCAACGGTTTGTCCTCAAGGACCCCGATGACAACCCGATGCTGGTGCTGGGCCGGCACGTCGACAAGCTGGTGCTGTCACGATTGAACGTCGCCCTCGACGACGGTGGTGACCCGGGCAGGCTGCTGGGCAGCGTCGAGCGCAACCTGCGCATCATTGAGACCCGCTACGAGCTGAAGGACCCCCACGGCCTGGTCTGGGGCCGCCTGGTACGGCCATTGTCGTCGATGTGGCAGTTTCGCCTTGAGACCCCCGACGGTCGTCGATCGGGGGCCGTGGCCAAGGAATGGTCGGGTTTCGCCAGCGAATTTTTCACCGATGCCGACGACTTCGGCATCGACTTTGGCGACCATCCCTGGACGCTGGAGCAGCGCGCGGTCATCGTGACGGCGGCCCTGGCCATCGATCTTGACCATTTCGAACGAGGCCGGTCGACGCCCATGACGTCGCTGTTTGACCTCCTCGATTGAGGGGCGGGGTTGCCGAACGGCACCGGGATCCGTATCGACGACGCGGATGCTGCGTGTCGGGCGTCCAAAGGAGCCTTTGATGCCGCTCACCATCGCCGAACAACTTGTGCAGCTCGCTGAGCTCGCGCGTGTCGACCACAAGCAAAAGGTCACCGCCGACCGTCTCGAAGCCCTGCCGGCAGCGGCGAAGAAGGCAGACGCCCAGGCCCTCAAGATCAAAGTTGAACTCGACAGCGTCGCTGCACGCAAAGCCACCGCCGAGCAGGTCAAACGGGGCGCTGAGGCCGAAATCGCCGACAACCGCGCCAAGCTCCGCAAGTGGGAGGCTCGTGCCAACGATATTCGCGGTGAACGCGAGCACGCGGCGTTGTCGTCGGAGATCGGCGGCGCCAAACGCCATGTGCGCGAACTTGAAGACGTCGTGCTCGAGCAAATGCAGACCGTCGAGACCGCCGACAAGGATGCAGCCACCCTGCAGAAGAAATACGCCAGCACCGTCGACGACGCTCGCGGCGAATGGCAGAAGGTTGACGGCGATCTCGCCGTCATGCGGACCGAAGTCGAGGCCACCCGCACCCAACGTCAGGCCATCCTCGCCGTGTTGCCGCCCCTGGTGGTTCGCCGCTACGAGCAGATCGCCGCCAAAAAGCAGGGCGTCGGCGTCGCCATCCTCTCGATGCAAGACACCTGCGGCGCCTGCAACCGGATCGTGCCGCCTCAACTGTGCATCCAGGTGATGAAGGGTCAGGTTCTTGAGTCCTGCCCCGCCTGCATGCGCATCCTGGTCCACCACTCCCAAGCGCAGGGCCAGAACCCGGCGAGCGAGGCTTCCAATGGCTGACGTCGACAATCCCCTGGGCTTCGTCCAAAGCACCGATCCCGAGGTCTACGCGCTGATGAAGCGCGAATATCAGCGGCAGGAGGAAGGCCTCGAGCTCATCGCGTCTGAGAACTTTGTCAGTCGCGCCGTGTTGCAGGCCCAGGGCTCGACGCTGACCAACAAATATGCCGAGGGCTATCCCGGCAAGCGCTACTACGGCGGCTGCGTCCACTACGACGCCATTGAGAGCATCGCCATCGCCCGCGCCAAGCAGCTCTTTGGGGCCGACCACGCCAATGTGCAGCCCCACTCCGGCGCGACCGCCAACTTCGCCGTGTACTCGGCGGTGCTGAAGCCCGGTGACACCATCCTCGCCATGCGCCTCGACATGGGTGGTCACCTCACCCACGGGAGCCCGGTCAACTTCTCCGGCCGCCTGTTCAACATTGTCGGCTACGGCGTGCGCCAAGACGATCAGCGCATCGACTACGACGAGGTCGAGCGCCTCGCCCACGAACACAAGCCCAAGATGATCGTCGCGGGGGCCTCGGCCTATCCGCGCACCATCGATTTCGAGCGCATGGCTGGCATTGCCAAGGCCGTCGGCGCCTTCTTCTTCGTCGACATGGCCCACATCGCTGGCCTCGTCGCCGGCGGCAAGCATCCGTCGCCGGTGCCGTGGGCAGACTTCGTCAGTACGACCACGCACAAGACGCTGCGCGGTCCCCGCGGTGGTTTGATCTTGTGCAAGGCCGAGCACCAAAAGGTCATCGACAGCCGCGTGTTTCCGGGCACCCAGGGTGGTCCCCTGATGCACGCCGTAGCGGCCAAAGCGATCATGTTCGCTGAAGCGATGCAGCCGTCGTTTGTCGAGTACCAGCAGCGCATCGTCGATAACGCCGCCGCCCTCGCCCGGGGCCTGGTGGACCGGGGTTTCAACCTCACCACTGGCGGCACCGACAACCACCTGATGTTGATCGACCTGCGCGGCAAGGACGTCACCGGCAAGAGCGGCGAAGAAGCCCTCGGCAAAGCCGACATCACCGTCAACAAGAACATGATCCCCTACGACCCCGCGCCGCCGATGGTGTCGTCGGGCATCCGCGTCGGCAGCCCCGCGGTCACGACCCGTGGCTTTGGCATCGCCGAGATGGACATCGTCGCCGACTGCATCGCCCGCGTTCTCAAGGCCCCCGAGGACCAAGGGGTCCTGCGGGCCGTTGAAGCCGACGTGCACGCCTTGACGGCGAAATTCCCCCTCTACGCCGACCTGCTGCGGCGCCTGACCTGAGCGATGCACGACGTCACTGCGCCTGACGTGTTCGCGACGGCCCCCTCCTGCAGCCCGCTGTTCGGTGCGGCGACAGGGAGGGCGCCGTGAAGTGCCC
>CAJBHN010000441.1 GCA_903952805.1 uncultured Myxococcales bacterium
CCCCCAATCTCCCCTCCGGGGCGCCTTTGGCGACGTCGAGGTCAGCCACCCGCCCCTGCGGCAAACCCAGCCCCAGGCCATGGCGGAGGCCCCGTTTGGCGAGGTCAGGCAGCGGGTGCTCGCTCGGCTGGCGCCCCTGTTTGCCGGGCGCCCCGGCAACCCCGAATCGCTGCGCCTCGACGCCATCGCCATCGTCGCTGAGGTCCTGGGCGCCGATCACCGTCTCTGCATCAAGGTCCGCCAAAACCAGCCCGTTTTTGAGGCGGCCACCGCCCACGAGGCCCAGCTGCTGTCGGGCACGCTGCCAGCCGTCGAGCGAGCGCTGCCAGGCCAGCTGAGCCTGTCGACCAGCGTCCGGGTCAACATCGACGATCGCTGGTCGGTGATCCTCGCGCCCATCCTCGAGGGGGGCCAAACCACGGCCCTGGCGGTCCTGATTCGACGGATCGGCCGATTTGACGCCGACGCCCTGGCCATCCTGGAAGCCACCTGCGGGCTGCTGGGCCTGCGGGCGGACGCCCGATGACCGGCAACCGACCAGGCTGACGTCGACAGCGCTGCGTCGCGTCACCACGAGCCGCTTGGGGCTTTCTGCCTCACCAGAGGGCCTTGTTGGCCTTTTGACGCCACCTGCTAGCCAACGTCGGGCTCGTCCGCTAGCAGCCGCAGGCCTTGAGCCATCCGGCCGATCCCCCTGACCCTGAAGGACACCTCTCGTCATGGACAGCATCCAGTCTCCGCTTTGGATCAACGCTCCCGTCGTCATTGGCGTCGTCGGGCTGATCTTCGCCGCCATCTTCTACTTCCGCGTGAAGGGGCTGCCCGACGGTGACGAGACGATGAACCGCATCGCCGGGTACATTCGCGAAGGCTCCATGGCCTTCCTGATGCGCCAATACCAGGTGCTGGCCGTCTTCGGTGCCGTGGTGTTTGTCGCCGTCGGCGTCGGCCTGGGTTGGCTGCCCGCCGCCTGCTTTGCCCTCGGCGCGTTCTTGTCGCTGCTGGCCGGCTTCATCGGCATGAAGGCCGCGACCTACGCCAACGTTCGCACGTCGCAGGCTGCCAAGTCCGGCAGCAAGGCCGCCGCCCTCCTCGTCGCCCTCGACGGCGGCGCGGTCATGGGTCTGTGCGTCGCCGGCCTCGGCCTGATCGGCATCGGCAGCCTGTACATCGCGTTCATCGAGCGCGACGACTTCAGCAACATCATCCACGCCTTCGCCGTGGGCGCGTCGTCGATTGCCCTGTTTGCCCGCATCGGCGGCGGCATCTACACCAAGGCTGCCGACGTCGGCTCCGACATCGCCGGCAAGGTCATCGAGAACATCCCCGAGGACGACCCGCGCAACCCCGGCGTCATTGCCGACAACGTGGGCGACAACGTGGGCGACGTCGCCGGCATGGGCGCCGACATCTACGAGTCGATGATCGCCGCCATCGTCGCCGCCATGGCGATCGCGCTGACGGCCAACGCCATCGAAATGCCCAAGCTCATCATGGGCGCGACTGAAAAAGCGAACCAGGGTGCCGGCATCCTGCTGCCCATCGTGTTGTCGACCATCGGCCTGGTCGTGTCGATCATCACCATCTTCATCTCGCGGGCCCTGAAAAACATGGACCCCGCCACGGTGCTGCGCCTGGGCCTGATCATCCCCCCCGTCATCCTGACGGCGATCTCGGCCATCCTCATGCCGATGTTCGGCATCACCCAGGGTGTGACCATCTCCATTGCCGCCGGCGCCATCGGTGGTTCCATCATCGGCCTGGTCACCGACTACTACACGTCGTCGACCCCGGTGCAGCGCATCGCCGAGGCCTCCATCACCGGCGCCGGCACCAACCTGATTCGCGGTCTCGCCGTCGGCATGGAATCCGTTGCCGTCCCGATGTTCACCATCGCCATCGTCGCCTGGGTCGCCGACAACTCCCTCGGCCTCTACGGCATCGCGCTGGCCGCCGTCGGCATGCTGGGCGGCACCGCCGTCGTCATGACCGTCGACGCCTACGGCCCCATCTC
>CAJBHN010000442.1 GCA_903952805.1 uncultured Myxococcales bacterium
CGTCACCGATACCGGCGAAGGCTGCGACCTCGGCACCGCCAACAGCAATGCCCCAAACGCCACCTGTCGCGTCAATTGCCAGCCCCGCCGCTGTGGCGACACCATCATCGACACGGTGACCGGCGAGACCTGCGACCTCGGCGGGAGCAACAGCGACGCACCAAACGGCGCCTGCCGCTCCACCTGCCGACTGCCACGCTGCGGCGACGGCATCGTCGACAACCTTGCCGGCGAGACCTGCGACAACGGCGCCGCCCTGAGCAATGCCCCAAACGCCTCCTGCCGCACCAACTGCCTGGCACGTCGCTGTGGCGACGGCGTCACCGACTCGTCGTTCAGCGAGACCTGTGACGATGGCAACACCATGAGCGGCGACGGCTGCTCCGCCAGCTGCACCCAGGAGGCCGGCAGCTGTGGCAACGGCGTCATCGAGGCGGGCGAGACCTGCGACGACGGCAACGGCAGCGGCACCGACGGCTGTACGTCCTGTGCCATCAGCGGCGGCTTCTCGTGCACGGGGGTGCCATCGTTCTGCTTCCGCACCTTCGTGACGGCCCCCCTCTTTGGTGTGCCCACCTCGCCACCCACCCGGGACCTGACGGTGGCCGGCAACTGCAATCCAGCAGCCTTGTCGTCGACAGCGGCGTCGTGGGAGATCTGCGGCACCGTCATCACGCCCCGCCAGGTGACCGTCGGCGGCAACCCCCTGGCCATCGCCGACGTCCGCAATCTCCCCGTGTCAGGCACCCTCGCCTTCACGGGCACCAATGGGGTCGTGTTCCTTGTCTCCGGTGACGCGGTCGTCACGGGCGCCATCGATGTCCGCAGCGCCGGCGTTCGCTCCTCCACCCAATGCGGCTCCAGCACCGGCAGCGACGGCGCCACCACCAACGGCGGCGGCGGTGGCGGATTCGGCACCGCGGGTGGTGCCGGGGGCGGTGGCGTCACGGCGGGCGTGGCGGTGGCTTCGCCCTTCGCCATTGCCCGTGGCGGCTGCGCCGGGGGTCGGGGCACGGTGGCAGGCGGCGGCGGTGGCGGCTTCTTGATGCTGGCGGCCTCGGGCTCCATCACCGTCGAGGCTTCAGCGTTGTTCGCTGGTGGTGCTGGCGCCAGCGGGGCCGACAGCAACAACCGCGGCGGTGCCGGCGGAGGCAGCGGCGGCCACATCGTCGTAGACGCGCCGAGCGTCATCGGACCCCTGTCGTCGTTCGTCGTCACCGCTGGTGGCGGCGGTGAGGGCGACGGCCTTCAAAGTGGCGACGACGGTAAGGATGGCAACGACGACGGCGACGGCGGCGAGGGCAACTCCAGCGACGGCGGCGACGGTGGCCGCGGTGGCAGCACGTCGGTGACGCCGGGGATTGGTGTCCTTGGCACCGGCGGTGCAGGCCACGGCGGCGGCGGCGGCGGCGCTGGCGCGATTCAGCTGCGGGGCCGGAGCGGCTGCGCGGCATTGGCGTCGTCGTCGAGCGCCCCCATCAACTGCCTCTGACGTCACCGCCGGCGCTACGCGCCGTGTCGGACCTCACCCCCAGCCCCTCTCCCTGAAGGGCGAGGGGAGCCGGAAGCCAATCCCGCATGCAGCGCCAAGAGCTCGAATACAAATGACAACTCTGCCCCCTCCCCCTTCAGGGAGAGGGGGTGGCGCCAAGCGCCGGGGGTGAGGTCAGGACGGGGAGTCCGCGTCTGCCGCGCGGCGGCGACGGAGGGTGAGATGACGACGGCAGGTGACGGGCGACGTCGGCGCGCAATGTGTCGTCGACGAAGGCGTGGACGGCGTCGAACGCCCGGCAATCGACGCACGCTGCCGCCGTCGTTTGGCTGCAGGTCATCGATGCCCCCGCTGCGCAGCCACTGCACGAGGGGCGCC
>CAJBHN010000443.1 GCA_903952805.1 uncultured Myxococcales bacterium
ACAATCCGGTGCCCCGACGCCTTGGCGCGCTTCACGAGGCTGATGCCGTCCTTGTACAGAGCGGGGCGCAGCACGGTCTCAAAGACCTCATCCGAGAGGTCCAACAGGCGATCTTCGGTCATCCCCTCGTAGCCGCGAAACAGCATCTCATTGAAGGTGCTGCGATCGACCTGGTCGACGGCAAAGTAGGCAGGGATGCTGGCCACGGTCTTGGCCACTCGCCCCAGACCCTTGAAGGGGTTGGATTGGTTCATCAAATAGAACCACAGGCCATCGAAGAGATTGGTGCGCGTCAGCGTCCCGTCGACGTCGAAATAGCTCGCCGCCCGGTGCTCGTTTTGTGCTTCGCTGCTGGACCCGTTGGCGTGGACTTGCATGGCCACTGGCATGCCACGACGCCCACGCCGGGCAAGGGGGCGTCGACGGCGCCGATCGCTTACTGGCGCGTGCGGGTGACCCGGACGGCAGGTTCGGGTTTCTTCCGTGCAAACAGATCCGCCAGCTTTTCGACCGCGAAGCCGACCCCCGAAAACAGCGCCGCTGGCGCCATCAAAGTCGCTCCCAGCAGCCGACCAAGGGTGCCGGGAGGTGGCCGGTCATCAGATTGCGAGTCGGTATCGTCGGCGTCGGCCGCAGGTTGGGGCGGCAACGAGATGAGCGTTGGCGCCGATGGCACCGGCGGATCAAGCATCTCAAAGCCTGATGCCAACAACGCTTCGGGCTCGGGGGCGGGCCGCTTGAGCGTGCGCGACGAGTATTCGGCGACAGTGCCGTCAAGTTCGGCGGAAATGTACTCGCCGACCAGCACCGAGTTTGACGCCGCCGGCAACTGACGCAGAGCCTCCTCGATGGCGAGGTGGAAGTCGCGAGCGTTTCGGTAGCGCTTCTCGCGGTTTGGGTGCAGGGCGCGGCGCAGGATGCGGTCGATGGCCTTGGGCACCGCAGGCCGCAGATCGGAAGGGTCTGGGTAGACCCCGGCTCGGATGGCGTTGACGACGTCATCTTCGCTGGGGGTATCAAAGAGCCGCCGCCCCACGAGCATCTCCCACAACACGCAACCAACCGCGAAGACATCGGCGCGGCGGTCGAGGGACTCGGCGTTCAGTTGCTCGGGCGACATGTAGCGGAACTTGCCCTTGACGATGCCGGCCCGGGTCATCATTCGCTGCAGTTCGCTCTTGGCGACGCCGAAATCGCACAGCTTCGCCTGGCCGCTGCGGGCCACCAGGACGTTCACGGGTGAAATGTCGCGGTGGATGAGGCGCAGCGGTTGGCCGTCGTCGTCAGCGCGTTCATGCGCGTAGTGCAGACCACACAAGACGTCGCCGGCGATGCGAAGGGCGTGTTGCACGGGAATGGGACGTCGCACCGCGTTGGCGTTGTCGATGACCCAGCGCACCGTGCAACCCGCGATGTACTCCATGGCAATGAAGTAGGAGCCTCGGTCCTCGCCGAAGTCGTAAATCTGCACGATGTGCGGGTGGTCAAGCAGAGCCTGGACCCGCGCCTCGTCGACGAACATGGCTTCAATCTCGCGGTCACCCAGCAGCTTCTTGTGGATGCGTTTGACGACGAGGGGTTTTTCGAAGCCACCGGGCCCGGTTTTCTTGCCGACGAAGATCTCAGCCATGCCGCCCGCGGCCAGCAACTCTGTCACTTCGTAGGGACCAATGCGCTCCAACACCCGGAGATCATCGACAGTCGACGACGGACCGTCAAGCCCTCGTTCCTGGAACGAGGCTGGGCGGCAACGCCGGAGCATCGACCCGGGGCAGGCGTACCAGCGCTTTCTTCGCTACAGTGCAGAGATGGCCGAGAAACATGAACCCGGGTCGGACGCCGTCACCGAAGGCATCAGGGTCCGGGTGACAGTCGCGTTTGTGCCCGAGCACAGCCGCCTGGAACCCGAGAAGGGGCCGTTGCTCTACGTGCACGCGTACACGGTCACCGTCATCAATGATGGTCCCCAGACGGCCACGCTGGTGGCGCGCCATTGGGTGCTGACCGACGCCGACGGGCGGGAGGAGCACGTCCGCGGCCCCGGCGTCGTCGGGCTCCAGCCGAGCCTCAGCCAGGGTCAGGTGTTCACGTACACGTCGTCGGCGGCTCTGGTGTCGCCGACGGGGACGATGCACGGCGAATACCTGATGGAATGGGACGACGGCGTGCGCTTCCAAGCCGCCATCGCGCCATTCGCCCTGGTGGTCCCCGGCGTCGAGCAATGAGTGTCGTCGACGTCATGGGCCCCGGAGGGGGCTGAGCCATGGCGGCCGCCAACGCGAGAGCGGGCTGAGCTGAACATGGCCAAACGCTCGGGTTCAACCAGTGCCG
>CAJBHN010000444.1 GCA_903952805.1 uncultured Myxococcales bacterium
GCGAGGTCAACGCCGACGGCCTCGCCGAGTGCGTCCCCGACGCCCCCGTGTGCAGCAGCGACGACATGTGCGCCGCCGGCACCGTCTGCAACGCCGCCGACGTCTGCCTGCCCGACCCCGCCTGTATGGCCGGCGGCCCCTGCATCGACGTCTGCTACGGCTTCTGCGTCGCGCCCGTCACGCCCTGAGACCACCTGCCCCGGCCGGTGAAGCGCCCACGCTCGTCGTGGGCGCTGTGCGTGGTGGGGTCGACGGCGGCGCCACTCGTCCGAGTGGTCCTGCGGCCAGCCGTGGCATACTCGCGAGGTGCGGTACGCCCTTGTTCTCCTCGGCAGCGTTTTTCTCGCCCACGGCTGTCAATGCGACGAGCCGCTGGCCGACCTCAGCGGCGTCATCGACGTCACCCCCCGCGTCCTCGATCTCGGGGCCGTCCGCACCACCGTGACCCACGAGGCCATCGTCACGGTCGGCAACCGCGGGACCGGCACCCTGAGCCTGCTGGGCGTCGCGGTCGAACCAGCCGATGGCCCCTTTCACCTCGTCGCGGCGCCCACGTCGCTGCGACCGGGCGAGGCGCTGCCGGTGGCCTTGACGCTGCTCGTGGCGGTCCCGGGCCGGGTGAACGGCACCCTCGTCATCAGCAGCGACGACCCCGCCACGCCCCGCCTCGAGGTCCCGCTGCTGGCCGAGGGTGGCGTGGCCCGCCTCTTCGTCGCCCCCGACCCGATCGCCTTTGGCCGCGTCAACGAAGGGGCCGGCGCCGCCCGCACCGTCACCCTGGCCAATGACGGACTCGACGACCTCATCATTGACAGTGTTGACCTCGTCGACGACGTCGGCTTCGAGCTCGACCTGGGTGCGCTGGGTCCCCTGCCTCGCCGCCTGTTGCCCGCCGACAGCGTGCTGGTGACGGCGTCGTTGCAGCCGACGCAGCAGACGATCACCGACCATGGCGGCGCCGACCTGCGCGACCTGCTGCGCATAGGCACCAACGTGGGCACCACCGACGTCGTCGTCACGGCCACCGTCAACCTGGCTCCCGTCACGGTCGCCGTCGACCAACGTTCCCGCCGCCATATTGTCAAAGTCGGCGTCAACGACATCGTCGTCGTCGATGGGAGTGAGACCGCCGATCCCGAGGGCGACGCGTTCACCTTTGGCTGGAGCGTGGCCGAACGCCCGGCGTCGTCGGTGATGGCCGTCGTGGGCCAGGGGGAGCCGGTGGTGAGGGTGACGCCCGACGTCGTGGGTCGCTACCTGGTGCGCCTGCGGGCCACCGACGTCTACGGCGCCTTCGCCCAGGACGACGTCGAACTCCTGCCCCGGGACCTGGCCGTGCTGCTGTCATGGGCGCCTGCAGCAGACGCCCCGTGTCGAGCCTTCTCCGCCGCGCAATGCGCCGCATTTTCCGACGGCGAACGTCGTCAACGCTGCTGTGGCCAGAGCGATCTCGACCTGCATTTGGTGGCCCCCGGCGGCGTCCTCGGCGACTACGGCTCGTGCCCGGTGTCGTGCCCCGCCATCGACTTCTGCGCCGAAGAAAGCGACGACCACGTCGACGACTGCCGCAGCGTCGGTCTTGACTGTGCCTTCGCGAACCGGTCGCCGGAATGGGCCGCCCGCGGCCGCACCGACGACCCCAGCCTCGACATCGACGACGTCGCCGGCGACGGCCCCGAAGTCATCTCCCTCAACGACCCCGCCGACGGTACCTATCGCGTCGTCGTCCATTACTGCCAGGACCGCATCGGCGAACCCACCACCGCCACCGTCAGCCTGCTGGATCAGGGAATTCCGCTGCACGTGACGTCGCCCCAACCCATCACGGCAGGGCAAGCCTGGCTGGCTGCTGTCCTCGTCAGAACCGCTGGGAATTGGCAGGTCATCGCTGAGCCCAACATTTTTGACACCAGCGTCCCGAGCGACCTGTGCTTCCGCTAGGCCCGATCGGGCTCTGCACGTCGGGAGCAAGAGACGCTCAGCGCCCGGCCACATCGCGGTAGAGGGCGTCGACGTCGACGGCAAAGGTGCGCCGGACCGAATCGTCGAAGTCGCGGCCGCCCTTGAGTTCGCCGATAAGCTGATTCAAGCCCCAGGCTCCTCGACGTTCCACCATGCGTTCCACGACGGCGTGGGCGGTGGCGTAGGCGGCGCCGACGACCGACGGGGGCAGCTGCGTGAAGGGCACGTCGAGATGCGCCCGCGGCGCCACGCCGGTGCGAGCCAGGACCAACCCGGGCGACGGCCGTTGCGACTCAAAGTGCTGGGCGAGGCCCTCGTGAAACCACGACGGCACCGTCACCGGCAACGTGTGCAACGCGGCGTGGAGGTACTCATGCACCAGGGTGTCGTCGAGGGTGCCGCGGTCGGCAGCCAGCAGCGCCTCGCGAATGCGGATCTTGCCGTCGAACAATCCGGTGGACCAATCCGGCGCCGCAGTGGCGCTTCGATATTGCTCGCCGGTGTAGATGACGACGGTGATGGGAGCCTGCGGGTAGAGGTCGAGGGCCTTGCCCACCGCGAACCAGGCCTGCTCGAGGGTGTCGAGAGCCCCCCACGCCAGTCGCTCTTCGCCATAGCCCTCGAAGCGCGCGACAAAGTGGCTGTGGCGGGCGCTTTTGAAGCTCCCCTCGACGTTGGCGGCCTTCTGCAGGCGCTCGCGCAGCGCCGCCAACCCGGGTTGGTCGACCGCCAGGGTGGCGGCGCGGTCGGCGGCGGCGGCGGCGGCGGCGGGCTCGTTGTGCTTTTCCAGCA
>CAJBHN010000445.1 GCA_903952805.1 uncultured Myxococcales bacterium
GACTTGTAGCAGGCGGGGGCGGGGGGCGCCCCGTCGCCCTGCTCCTGGAACAGCGATGTGCATAGTTCCCCTACTCCGCACGCAGCACCGTTACCGCAGCCAGCTTCGCCTTCGCCTTCGCCCTCGCCTTCGCCTTCGCCCTCGCCCTCGCCCTCGCCTTCGCCCTCTTCGCCGTCGCTGCCCGCGGCGGGGTCGCAGGCCGCGACCAGGCCCAGGGTGGAAATGGACACGGCGAGGAATGCGGCGAACATCAGCTTCTGCATGGGGACTCCCAAGGAGGTAAGACGTAGTGGGAGCTTGCCCCACCTCGGTCTGATGTCAAGGCGTCGACACCCATGCTAAGGCCCTGCTCCATGACTGACGCGACCCCACCAGACACCCTCGAAATTCGCCTGCTGAGCAACGCCGCCAAGCGTCCCCGTTTGCTCGACGACTGCGTCCGCCTCATCGACGCCGAGGTCGACTCCAAGGGCGGGTTGTCGGGGCTGGCCATCAAGGGCGCCTACAAAATCGTGCAGGCCGTGAAGCCCGGTTTCGTGCGCGAGGCTCTCGATCACCTCCTCGACGATTTCGTACGCCGCCTCGAGCCCTTTTATGCCCAGCACCGCACCAAGAACGGCGACAACCAGCGGGCCTTCACCGACTTTTTGAGCGGTCGCGCCGGCGAGGTCGCCGACGCCCTGCTTGGCATCACCGACGACCGCGCCAAGCGCGCCAAGAACCCCAACATCAAGGCCACCTACGACAAGCTCCGGCCCCAGGCGAAGAAGCACGTCGAGGAAGCCATCCCCCGGGTGGGCCGCACCCTCACCCCCCACCTGTGAACCGGTGAGCCATGCCCATGAAGCTGCAGCCCTTGCGCCCGACCCTGCTGAGTTGTCGCCAGATTGACGACGTCAACGAGGCGTTGGGTCGGGGTCTGATCGGCGACGGCTTCGACGTTGCCCGCCATCGCTCATTGGGCCTCGTCACCGTCGACCAGGACGACAGCGCCTACATCGCCCTCGACGAGGCCACCAAGCACGCCGCTGTCGACGTTGTCTTTGCCCGCAGCTTCTACGCCGGCGCCGCCCATGCCTCGGGCCCGCTGTCGGGCGAGATGCTCGGCGTGGTCGCCGGCCAAGACCCCGACGAGGTCGCCGAAGCCTTGTGGGTCATTAAGCAGCACCTCGCCGAGGTGGTGTGCTTTCAGACCCTGGCCGACCGTCCCCAGCCGTCGTCGGCGTTCCTGGCCCACGTCGTCACCGAGACTGGCAGCTATTTGTCGACGGTGGCCGGCGTCGCCCCGGGCGACCCCATCGCCTACCTGATCGCCCCGCCGATGGAGGCCCTCGTCGCCGTCGACGCGGCGTTGAAGGCGGCCCCGGTGACGCTGCGGCAGTTCATCAAGGCGCCGTCGGAGACCAACTTTTCGGGCGCGTTCCTCGCGGGTTCACTGGCCGACCTGCAGGCCGCCCGCGACGCCTTTGTCGACGCCGTCGCCGACGTCGTCGCCCGCCCCCTGCAGGCGGCGCGTCGTCCGGCCCGCTTGCGCCGCTGACTTCAGGGTCGCTCGAGAGGCAGCAGCAGGCCCAGGCAGGAATCCAGCACCCATGCCGTCGGCGGGGTGCCGCTGGCGCTTGGCGCCAGGGCGATGTCGCTCAAGCAGCGGGTGACGGAGGCGGGGAAGTCCTGCCGCGGCGGCTTCCCATAGATGGTGGCGACGTCGTCGGCGCCGTCGGGCAGCCCTCCGTCGCCAGCTTGCACCATGCGGATGGCGTTGGTTGACGTGACAAAAAGATTGCCCGCGTCGTCGATAGCCAGGCCTCGGGGGCCCTGGACGGGGAACGCCCTTGCAGGAGAACCTTCGCCGCCCGACGCTGCGTCCCCGTCCCCCAGCACAGCGGTGATCACGGCTTTGGCATCGTCACGGAGCGCAACGCGGCGCACCCGATTGTTGCCAGTGTCCGCCACCACGAGAAAACGATCGCCATTGGGGGCGTTGAGAAACGCAAGCCCCTCGGGCTCATTGAGGAGCGCCGCGGTGGCCAATCCGTCGTCGCCGGCGGCTCCGCGGCGAAAGGGGATGCCCGCGACCGTGGTCAAGAACCCTCTGCCGTCGCTGTCGCTGTCGTCAGCAAGACTGTCGAGATCGATGCCGTACACGGCATGCGCACCCTGGTCGGCCACATACAGACGGCGGTCGACGACGTCGATGGCGAGTCCGGTGGGTTGCACCAAAGGCTGATCGAGCAAGACCACCTGGGTGGTCCAGGAGGCCGGGTCGGCCGGATCTTTCAGGGTGAAGCGGCGCAAGCGCCCTCGATTCGCCTCGCTGACATACAGGACGGCTGGCTCGCTGCCGACATCGAGGACGACGTCAGCGGGGCCTCCCATCGGCTCGACCACAAACGCCAGGCGAGCGTCTGTCGGGCCAAGCACCAGGCCGTCAGGCATGCCAGCCACCGTGCGAACCGCCCCGGTCGATGTCGTCACCAGCCGAAGCCGTCCGGAGAGACCGTCGACCACCACGGCATGATCGCTGTCGATGAAGGTCATGGCGGTGGGCGAGCGAAAAAGCGCGCTGTCTCGGCCGCCGTCGTCGCGCGAGGCCTCGCCGATGGTTTCCTGCTCGCTGCCGTCGCCAGCGTTTTCGGTGAGCGCGGTGGCGGTGGTGACCGTCGTTGGCAAGGCGAGCCGCGCGAGATCGACGGTGAGCGTCATCGAACGAACCCGGTCGACCGCATCGACGACAAAGAACCCCAGGCTTTGCAGATCGGCTGAAGGTGGCCTGAACATCAGGCCGCGCGGATGGAAAAACTCGGCATTCCTGCCGTCAGCAGCGTCGTCGTGGCCTCCCGCTTCGCCGGTGCCAGCCAGCGTGATCCGGCGGCAGGAACGGAAACGGCGGCACAACCGTGGCGCGGATTCGATGGCCGCCACGCTCGGCAATGATGAGAAGGCCACCGGGGGGCACGATGGGCGCTCGACCTTCCAGAAATGAAAACGGCAGAAAAACGATCGATGCCGGCTCATTCAGCAGCGTTTGGTCGGCGGGCAGGTCGTCGCCGTTGAAACCGGGCTCGTCCAATCTGCCCATGACGGTGGTCGTGGCTCCAGTGGCCAGGTCAATGCGCACAATGCGGTGGTGGCCGCTGTCGGCGATGAACAGGCCGCCGCTGTCGTCGACGGCCAGGCCTGAGGGCCGCACGATGGAGAGTTCACGGGCCTGGCCGGGGGCCACGCTGCCCTCGCCAATGTACGTCTCGATGATGAGTTGTTGGCCCTCTCCCTCTCCCTCTCCCTCTCCTGCACGAGAGGCCAGAAGCACCCGGCGGATCCGGTTGTTGTCACGGTCGGCAATGTAGATGGCCTGGTCGGCACCGCGGGCGGCAGCAGCTGGCCGCGAGAGCTGGGCGTTGATGGCGGGTCCTCCATCGCCAGAAAAGCCGGGAATCCCCGTGCCGGCGACGACGCTGATGACGTTGGTGCATTCGCTCAGCACCACCCGATGGAGTTCGGGGAACGAGGCGAAGAATTCGAAGCTGTCGAAGGCCAGGGGCCCCTGGTTACACACGTCTGTCGGGCCGGCGACGAGATGGCCATCGGTTTGCTTGGCGAACTCAAGCACCCCTTCATTGAGCAGGCGCTCGAAAGCATCGCCGTCTTCGTTCGCCGTTTGCAGACCCGCGACCACGTCGGGCCGTTGCGACTTGACAACGGGCTTCACACTCCAAACCACACCGTTGCCGGGGTCGGCGAAGAAGACGTCGTCACCGACGACGGCGACGTCTCCCGGCGCGAGGTTGAACTCGAGGTTGAGCGAAGTGTCATCCTCGACAGATTGAGGGGCTTCGCCCAGCACAACGCATGTGGCCGCTGCGTTGGTGCCTGACGGGGGAATGTCGACCTGAATGAAGTTCCGATCTGACGCGTAAAAGGCCCGGCGGCCGTCGCCGCTGATCATGAACCGCTCCTGGTCGCGGCCTGCAATCGGGCAGCTGCCCTCCTCGATGGCGATGGCGCGCAGGCCCTGAGCCACGCTGCCGCCGTCTGCCAGCGACAAAACGGTCAATCCGATGCGGGGCGAAAACGCATACAAGTCGCCGTTGTCGGCGAAGGCGATGTCGGTGGGGGGCTCGGGCAGGAACAGGGGTGCACGACCGGCAACGGTGGCAGCGATCGTCGTCAGCCGGCCCGTGCGGCGATCGAGGCGACGGATGCGGGTTCCAAACGGCGACACCGGGTCCCCGGTCTCGCGCTCCACGAAGAACAGCGTGCCATCGCCATCAACCGCAATGGATATCGGGAGGTCGATGGATGCCTGGTTGCCCAATTGCCCGTCACCGCTGCCAACGCGAATGCCATTGCCGACGACCGTCACGGTCTGACCCGTGAGGGGATCGACCCGACGAATGACGCTGTCTTGGACGTCGGCGATGAAGAGCGTGCCCAGGCCATCGATGGCCAGTGCGGAAGCAAAGAGCGTCGTCACCTCATTGGGCGGCGTGGCCTCGGATGACGCGATGCTGACGACCGAGCCGTTGCCCGCGAACGTCGTGATTTTGGGTTCGTCCGCCGTCAGTTCGAGGCGCGTGATGACGTTGGTGCCGATGGAGCCGATGAAGAGATTGCCGTTGGCATCGCTGGCGACGACGGATGGTCGCCCCAGCGGCGTGACGAGAGGGTCGGCGTCGCCGGGTCCAAAGCCGACGGCCCGTTTGATGGCGGCGATGTAACCCTTCTCCTTGCACTCCACGCACAGGTCGAGGTCGTTGTCGTTGGCGTCGTCGCAGCTCTCTTCGGTGACATCGAGTTGCCCGTCGCCGCAGCTGGTTTTGACGCAGGTGGTCTTGGTGGTTTTCTTGGGGTCCAGGCAGGCAAAGCCCTCGGGGCAGGAGGTCCCATCGACGTCGCAGCTGATGGTCCCGCTTTCATACGGCCGGAGGATGCACGCCGGCATGGTCTGCAACGCCGCTGTCGTGGCCAGCACCACGAAAAGTGGTCGATTCATGGTGTCCCTCGTCCTGCGGTGTCGTTGGCTCCGTCGACCTTCACGGCATCGCGGTAGCCCTCCCAATCCGTGGAGAGCCCCGTGAGCACGGCGGCGGTCCCAAGGACGGCAGCGGTCCCAAGGGCAATAAAGCCAGCCACCTGGCTGACGTAGAATGTCGACTGGGTGGCCTGTAAGGCTTTGTTTTCATTTGCAGTTTCGGTGCGAGCCGCATTCGACAGGCTATCCTCGTACCCCCACCAGGTGACCAGACTGACGCCCAGCAGCGTGGCGCTCGTGGCCCCCGACACGAAGGTGCCGGCATAGAGGGACCCCGACAACAAGGGCGGCAGCGGCGGCGGATTCATGACCTGCACGGCCTTGTCGTCGACGCCGGCGGTCTGACCTGGCCGAAGCAGCACATCACCAAACGTGGACGTGATGCTTTTGCCGACGAGGGGCAAGAGCGCGGCAGTGTCGTCGGCAGCGACGCGCTCGAGGAAGCTGCCCGTGACCTCTTGTTTCTGCTGGTCGATGCGCCGCAAACCAAAGAGCACTTCCCCCTCGATCTGAGTGACCTGGGCAACGACGACAGCGTCGGCTCCCAGAGCTTCGGCGACTTCGGCGAAGCACTGGTCTTCCGTACAGCCGCGCACGTCGCCGGCGGTGGTGGTGCCGTCGCCCACCAGGGCTCGCAGCTCGCCGCTGTCGAGCACCGAGATGCCCTCGCGTTTGCGGAGCTCGGCCACCAGGAAGGTGCCCATCACCTGGGCCACCCGCGGCGGCACGCCGGTGGCCTCGACGTCGTACATGACCACCCGCATCGGTCGTCGACGGCCGGCCGGGGGCGGGGTGCTTGGCGCGGGCACCTCGAGCTTCGGGGGAGCGGCACTGAAAACCGGGGCATCTTCAGAGACGCCCGGGACCAGGGTGACGTCGACGCCGACCTCGTCTTCGTAGACGACGTCGATGGTTTCCTTGTGGGTACGAAAGCCTTCGAGCACCACAAAGACGACGTGGGGACCCGGCGTGAGCTCCAGCGGACCCGACAACGGCGCGAAGCCCCGCGGCACGCCATCGACGACGACGGACGCGCCGCGCTGAGCGACCCCCACCCGCAGCTGGCCCCGCCAGTCGTCGGGCCGCAGCACGCCGGTGAGAGCGCTGTCGAGCGCTGTGCGTCGTTGTCCCCCGGTGCGAGGCACGGCCACCC
>CAJBHN010000446.1 GCA_903952805.1 uncultured Myxococcales bacterium
GGCGCGCGTGCTGTGGTCGAGGATGTCGCGAAAATACACGTCCACGGCGGGGGACAGCAGTTTGTCGTCGTCACCCTGGAGGGACAACTCCGCGAACAATTCCCGGGCGGGGGCAACCTGTCGGCGGAGGAACATGACCTCGCGCTTGAGGAGATACAGGTCGTTGACCGCGACGCTGGCGGGCGACTCCTGCAGCAGGCGCTCCATGTCTTCCACGAGTTCGGCCATGGCATCGAGGGCCACGGCGTAATGGTCGACGATGGCGTCCATCAGCGCATAGAGCAGATAGTCCGCTCCCATTTTGCGGATGCGCCCCTTGTTCAGTTTGATGCGGTCGCGCACGCCGTCAAAGACGTCTCCCGTCCGTTCCTGAAACGAGATGACAAAGCCCCGACCCAAGACCAGCGAGACCTGCTCCACCAGCACGAGTTCGGTCTTGTTGTCGACAGCGAGCATCTTGAGCACGGCAAACAGGCAGTCGTCGTGCTCTTCGAGTTTGGTTCGCTCACCGGCGTTCATGACATCTTCGAGCACCAGTGGGTGCAGGCCAAAGCGCTGCCCCAGGGTTGCGATGGCCTCGGCCCCGCTGATGCCGTCGACGTTGACCCACACCACGCTGCCTGGATTCTTCGAATGACGGCAGCCATTGGGCTCATCGTCGAGCGACGTGGGAGAACGCACCTCGTGGGTGTCGGCGTCGTATTCAATCACCGTGATGCGTTGGAGCTCGGGCGGCGCTTCGCCGATATGGACCAGGCTGCCAGGCTGCAGACCGGCCTTTTTGCTTTGTTTGAGTCGGAGGCGGGTCGGGGCCGCCGGCGCTTTGGACTTCATAGCTCGCACGCTACTCCGGCCAGCAGCAGAGGAAACCCGCTGACACTCGCTGGTTCTTTCCGTCGGCAGCGGCGTGTGTCATGCCCCCGCCATGCGAGCTGCGCTCCGGCTGGTCCTGTTGTCCACTGTCTTGTGTGCTGCCTGTGAGGCCCCGTCGCCGTCGACGACGCCTGCTATCACATCACCGCCGCAGACCGGTCCCAAACGGCCGCCGCAGCCCATGCTGGCGTCGTCGGCGTGGGGCGAACAGGTGGCCCAGTCGCTTGGCAAGGACGTGACGTCGTCGCCAACGCCTTCGCTGGTCCTCATTGCCGAGGCCGAGACCATGCTGTGGAGCCTGCAGCCAGGCAGTGAGCAGCAGGCCACGACCAAGCTGCTGCAAGCCTGGCGGGGCGCCCCTGATGAGCAGACCCGTGGTCTCGCCCTGGCGTTGACGGCGGCGTCGCTGGTGTTTGATCCCGCCGTCGAGGGCTACCTCGAGCGCTTGACGGATGCCTACGGACTGGCGCTGTATGCCGGCACGGTCGACAGCAGCAACGGCGAGGGCCAGTGCGCCCGGGCCATCGTTGGCGCTGCCGGTGGCGGTGGTCGGCAGGCCCGCGAGCTTGTCGACCTGGTCGCCAGCATGTCCCGCCTGCCCGAGAGTGTGCGCCCCTGGCTGGCGCTGGCTCGCGGTGTCGCCAACGATCGCAGTCAGGCCTTCGTCGACGACGCCGCTGCCGGTTTGCGGGTGCGTCCCGATGCCTGGCGCCTGCGCGCCATGCTGGGTGAGCGATTGCTCGAACTCGGCTTCATCGATGATGCCATCGCCGCCGTCGCCGTCGCCGACGCTCCCCCGGCCCTGGCCCTGGTCAAGGCCCGCGCCGAGGTCCTGGGTGGGCAGGCTGCGGTGGCGTTGCCGGCGCTGCTGGCGTTGTCGTCGCAGCTGACGGGCGTCGACGAAGCACGCCGCTCCGAGGCCTTGTACTGGACGGCCGAAGCCCAACTCATGACCAACGACCTCGCTGGTGCCAAGGCCAGCGCGGGGCAACTGGACGCCCGCCCGGGATGGCAACGAGAAGCGGCGCTGGTGGCGGGTTCACTGGCGCTGCTCGATGGCCGCCTGCCGGATGCGCAAAGTCTGTTGACACCGCTGGCGTCGGGGACGCCGTCGTCGACGGTGCCCGTCGAGCGGCGCATCAGCCGACTGATGCTCGACCTCTGCGCCGAACGCAAGGATGCCGCCTGCCTGGAACGCAGTGTGCGCCGCCTCGCGACCATCGACACCGACACCGAGGCCGTCGAAGCCGCTCGGGCTCGCTTGGCCCGCGCTGACGAGGTACCGGCGCTGACGGGGGACCGCGTCTGGTTGCAGGTGGTGGCGCCAACGTCGACGACAGCGGGCTTGTTGCGAGCTCGTCGCGCCATCGCCAGCGGCGTGCCGATGCTGGCGGTGCGGGAACTCGACATGCTCGTCAAGAATCCTTCGCTCCGCGCGGCGCGTGCGCTGCGTGCCCTGGTGAAGGCAGAGCCGGCAGCGCAGGCTGCATTGGCGGTCAAGGCCCTGCAGGGGGCTGGTCCCCCACTCGCCGAAAGCGACCTGCTCGCCGTCATCGATGTCCTGGGCGGCGCGCCGACTGCAGGCAGCGAGGCCCTGTTGCAGGGCCTCGAGCGTGACGCCCGTGTGACCGTCAGCAAGGCCGCCACTCGTTCCCTCGGCGACCTCGCCAACCCCC
>CAJBHN010000447.1 GCA_903952805.1 uncultured Myxococcales bacterium
CCGACGGCGTCGAGGGCGTCGCGCTCGATCCACATGAGCTGCCCATTGGCTGCCAGAAAACGGGCATCGCTCGTGCGCCAAATGAGCGGCAAAAAGAGCCACGCGGTGTAGGTCACATGCAACAAGGGCAGCACCAGGCGCTCCAACCAGCCGACGGTCAGCTGATGGGGCACGGCGGTGACGACATCAGCAGCAAAGGCCCGTCGCAGCGCGTCGAGCCGTGGCAGCACATCGGCGTTCACGACGACGTCGGCGTCGACAAATACCAGGTGCGAGCCCCCGGCCCGCTGGGCCAGCACCATGCACGCGCGGGGCTTGCCGACCCACCCGTCGGGCAGGCTCGCGTCGAGGCGCAGCACCTTCAACCGTGCATGCACGGCAGCGAGGCGGGCGAGGATGGCCGGCGTGTCGTCAGTGGAGCCGTCGTCGAGGACGACCACCTCGTCGGCGCCGGTAGCGAGGGCCGCTACGACCGAGGCTTCAATGCCGTGAGCTTCGTTGCGGGCGGGAATGCAGATGGAAACGCCGACGGGGGCCTTCGCCAGCGGCGTCGCGCGACGGGGCCACCACACGGCATTGAGCAGGCTCATGGCCAACGCAAGAACCGCCGGCAACGCCAACAACCAGGGCAACCAGGGCAGGGAGGTGAAAGCGTCCAGCATTCGTCCAGCTTTGATGCCACGTTCTGCAGGAGGTCGCACGGGGGGATGACGACGTCAGCCCCGCGATCACGGCCGACCCGATCAGTCGTCGAACAGGCCTCCCTGTAGACCGCGCCTGGGTGGGGCCTTGCCCAGGTGCTCATAGGCCCGCGGCGTGGCCAGGCGTCCTCGCGGTGTGCGCATCAAGAAGCCTTCTTGGAGCAGATAGGGCTCGTAGACGTCTTCGATGGTGCCGGCGTCTTCGCCGAGGGCGGCGGCGATGGTGTCGAGGCCGACGGGGCGCCCCTCAAACTTGTCGATCAGCACCTCGAGGAGCCGTTTATCCATCTCGTCGAGACCGCGGCGGTCGACGCCCAGGCGGTCGAGGGCTTCGCGGGCCACTTCGACGGTGATGCGGCCTTCATGGAGCACTTCGGCGAAGTCTCGCACCCGCCGCAGCAAGCGGTTGGCGATGCGCGGCGTGCCGCGACAGCGCGACGCGATCTCGGAGGCGCCGTCGTCGTCGAGCTCAATCTGCAGCAGTCCCGCCGAGCGGATGACGATCGCTTTCAGGTCGTCGTGGTTGTAGAAATCCAGGCGCGCGGTGAAGCCGAAGCGGTCACGCAGGGGGCTGGCCAGCAAGCCGGTTCGCGTCGTGGCGCCGACGAGGGTGAAGGGCTTGAGATCGAGTGAGATGGAGCGGGCGTGGGCGCCTTCACCGATCAAGACATCAAAGCGAAAATCCTCCATGGCTGGATAGAGGTTCTCCTCGACGGCGGGGGCCAGGCGATGGATCTCGTCGATGAACAGCACGTCCCCCTGACCCAGATGGGTCACGAGGCCGGCGAGGTCGCCCTTCTTCTCAATGGCCGGACCGCTGGTCTGATGCAGTACCGCCGCCATTTCATGAGCGATGATGTGGGCCAAGGTGGTTTTGCCGAGACCCGGAGGGCCGCACAGCAGCACATGGTCGAGGGGTTCGCCACGTTGACGAGCGGCGGTGGCAAAGACCCTCAGGTTTTCGATCAGGGCGCCTTGTCCGATGTAGTCCTCAAAACGCTGGGGGCGCAGGGCATGATCAATCTTCTGCTCGTCGGCGCCGGCCTGGCGGGTGAGGAGGGTTCGATTGGATCCGTTGCTGGTACCACTGCTTTTGGTCATGGCCTACTTCAGGGGCTCGGGCGGCGGCATTGGTCCTGCTGACGGCGTCAGCAGTGAGCGCAGGAGCCGGGTGGTCAGCTCGGGAAGGCGACCGAGAAGGCTGGTGCTCTGTCCAATGCCGACCTCCTCCAAGCGCACCGTCGGCTTGTCGAACGCCGGGGCCGAGGCATCACCATCGGGGTTCTTTGGGCCACCGGCGACGACGAGGACGAAGGCGCTCTGCCCGGTGACGTCCTTGTGGACCGGCGACGCCGCATCCTTCCGGCTCAGGGTGCTGCTGACGATGAAGGCCACCGCGGCGAGCCGGCGCTCCAGCGCCTCGACGGCAGGACTGCTGCCGCCGGTCAGCGAACTCATGGCCGCGAATTCCAGAATTTGGCGCACATCGGGTGCGCACATGACCTCAACTCGCTTGTCACGGGCCATCGCCCCACACAGGGCCGTCGTCAGCGCGGCAGCGTCCTGCTGTAGTCCGGGCGCAGCGGGGGCGACGTCGGCGACGTAGACCAGGGGCCTTCCGTTTTCTCCGGGCTGGGCTTGCGCAGGACCGCTCACTCCATACGCCGCGAGCAGCGCCAGGCTGCTCAGACATCGCATCAAGAATAGACGCGTCACCATGACGACCCCCCGAATGATACGTGACTGAACGGATGTCAAGTTCCCGTTCCCTGTTTCGTCGGCTTGGTCGGCACGGCTGACTTCGGTGACTTGGCTGACTTCGGCGCCTTTTGCGGCTTGGACGCCGCGGCGGGCACATCAGCTGGCGGTGGCGGCGGTGGCGGCGGCAGGGGCTCCAGCCCGAGATGAGCGCGTACCTCGTTTTCGAGGTTCGCCTTGAGTTCGTCGGTGTAGCCAATGTGAACGACCTTCACGACCCCGGCACCGTCGAGCATCAGCATATAGGGCAAGCGCTCGGCGGCGTAGCGGCGGGCAACCACCTGATAGCGGTCGTGCATGACGGGGAAGGCGACGTGGTTCTGCTTGGCGAGGTCGATGATCAGTTGCCGCTGCTCGTCCCCTTTGTCGATGCTGACAAGCATGATGCCGAGGCCCTGGCTCTTGTACGTGTCGTACAATCGGGCCAGTTCGGGCATCTCTTTTTTGCAGGGGTCGCAGTAGGTCGCAAAGAAGCTCATGATCACGAGCTTCTTGGGCTCGTCGGGTCGCTCACCCGTCCAGCGTGCAGGACCCCATTTGTTGCCCCTGGGCGCCAGGGGACCCGTTGGTACGGTGGGCGGTACGAAGTCGTTGACGACGGGGAGCGTGAACTGGGGAACGGCCGTTCCAACCTGCAGGCCCTCGGAAGCGACGGCAGCGGCTGGGGGAGTGTCCGGTCCAGATCGGTCGTCGGCGCTGGCGCTGGCGCTGACCAGGAAGGCTGCGAGCAAAGCGGTCTGCGAGAAATGGGCAAGGCGTGGGCGGTCCATGAAAGCTCCAGGACATTCGATGTCCCCCGGGCTGAGGGGGGCGGGCTTACCGGCAGGCGGCGGCGAGGGCATGGGCGTTGAGCGCAACCGGTGAGACGGCGCCAGTGGCCATCGTCTTCAGCTGCAGCATGCCTGCCTCAATCTCTCCCGAGCCAATGACGGTGCTCAGGCGTGCCTGAGACTTGTCCGCCGACTTCATCTGGGCCTTCACGGAGCGGCCGCGTACGTCGGCGCCGACGTTGATGCCTTGCAGGCGCAGCGCGTAGGCCAGCCGGTCGACCTCAGCGCGGCCGGCATCGTCGACACCGACCAGGTAGATGGCTGGAGTGACGGGCGCCGGGGGCAGGGCGACGGCCTTCAGCATCAGAATCAAGCGCTCGATGCCACCGGCAAAGCCAACCGCCGGGGTAGGGCGACCTCCCAGGGTCTCAACGAGACCGTCATAGCGGCCACCGGCGGCGACAGTGGACTGGGAACCCAGGCCCGCCTCACCGACGAACTCAAAGACCGTGCGGGTGTAGTAATCAAGGCCGCGCACCAGGGCATCGTCCACGACAAACGGGATGCCCAGGCGGGTCAGGCCCGCACAAACGGCGTTGAAGTGGTCGCGGGCGCCGTCGGACAGAAAGGCCAGAGGCTTGGGAGCGCCCTCGACGAGGGCGCGATCGGCGGGGTCTTTGCTGTCGAGAATACGCAGGGGATTCTCCCGCAGTCGCCGACGGCTGTCGTCGGAGAGCGCCGTTTCATGTCCCGTAAAATACGTCACGAGCGCCTCAGAATAGCGATGGCGGTCGGCCACGTCACCGAGGCTGTTGATGAGGAGTTTTGTCGTCGAGGCCAGTCCGAGCCGAGTCAAGATGGTGTGGACGCAGGCCATGACGGCAACGTCCATGCCGGGCTCGGCAAAACCGAAGGCTTCGCAGCCAATCTGGTGAAACTGCCGACGACGACCAGCTTGGGGTTGCTCACGGCGAAACATGGGCCCGACGTAGAAGACCTGCTCGAACGCATCGGCAAAGAGTTTGCCGTGCTCCAGCATGGCCCGCACGACGCCAGCGGTGTTTTCGGGGCGCAAACACACGCTGGTGGCGCTGCCGTCTTTGTCGCTCTTGTCGTCGAAAGCAAACATCTCCTTGTGGACGATGTCGGTGCCGGCGCCGACGCCGCGGACAAAAACCGCCGTCTCTTCAAGAATCGGCGTGCGGACTTCGCCAAACCCATACGACAGGAATGTATCCCGAGCGACCTGCTCGACATGACGCCAGGTGGCGAGGTCCACCTCGAAGAGGTCGTCCATGCCCTTGACGCTGTGGAGCTGCTCTGCCTTTGCCATGCAGGCGGGCTACCGGTCGACGCCAGAGGAGGCAACCCGGCGACGCCACTTCTCTCATCTTCGCCTGGTGCCGTGACCGGGGCGTCGTGAAGGAGTGAATACATATCGCGCCGCGAATTTTCGGCGTGAGCAAGGCCCGGCGCAGGGCTGGCCCTCGAGGCCACACCGAGCACGCAACGACGCACACGTCGTACTACCCACGCGAGATGTGATCACGATGCCCCGGTCGCGGTGCGAGTACCTCACCACAGTGGAGTTGACCGGTTGATGCGCCGTGGATTTTCGAGGATCGCGAGGCGCGGCGCTGGGCTGGCCCTGGTGGCCACACCGAGCACGCAACAACGCACACGTCGAAATGACCAAGCGAGATGTGATCACGATGCCCCGGTCGCGGCGCTAGCGGCGCAGGCGCAGCATGATCTCAACCTTGCCCATCTTGAGCGTGTCGCCGTTGCCAAGAATGGCGGCGTCGACCTCGCGGCCATCCTGCTCAACCAACGCGGCGCCGTTGCTGCGCACGACGAGTATGGTCGCACCAACCTGGGAGAACGTCACATGCCACGGGCGCAGCCCCGATGCCTTTGGCATCGAAATCTCGCAGCGTGGGTCGCTCCCGAGGCGCATCACAGGTTGGCTCAGCGGAATCTGCGCATACGAGCGGCCTTTCAGGCTCACCTCGAGGGTCGCTGACGTCGCCTCCAGCACCATCATCGCTCGCTCAAGGTCATCGTCGGTGGGCCATTCCCTGGAGCCTCCCTGTTGCTCCATGGCCGTCGATGTCTTGTCGCGCAGGCGGAGCACGTCGCCGGCGGTGGCTGGTCCAACGAAGTCATCCGATACTGAAGACGAAAACGCGATGTCGGCCTCAAGGTCCTCGTCGTCGGCGCCGCGTGAGAGGTCGGGTGTCGCAATGATGTCGGTCCCCATCGGGTCGACCGCTCGCGCTCGTGCCGGCGTCGGCGCCGGTGCCATGACGTCGTCGAGCTCGTCGTCATCCAGCAGTGGGGTGCGACGCTGTTTGCTGGCACCTTCTTCGAATTCATCGCCGAGGTAGCTTCCTTCGCCAAGGTCATCGAGGTTGAGGCCTTCATCGGTGCGCCGTCGGGGGCGATTGCGGCCCAGCGCTGTCGCGTCATCGGGAGGGACGTCGTCGGCGAGTGAGTAACGCTGCGGGCGGGCCACCTCGGCTGGAGCTGAACCGGCGGGAGCCGGCGCTACGATGCCCAGTTCATCGTCGCCGGACTCCGGTGGCGAAAATCCGGCGCCCGGGAATCCGACCTCGACGTCGCCATCTTCCAGGAACAGCAGGCTGTAATCGTAAAAGTTCAACATATCGCCGTGCTTCAGCAGGCGTGAACCTTCGATGCGTTCATTGTTGACCCAGGTGCCATTTTGCGAACCCAGGTCTTCCACGGTGACGCCCTCGTCGCCGCTCACAATTCGCGAGTGGCGCCGTGACAAGCCAAGCAGGCTGATGACAACGTCACTCTGCTTGCTGCGCCCCACTATGAGGCCCGTATCGAGCATGGGATGACGACTCATCTCCAAACCATTGAAGAGCAGCACCAGCGTCGGTTGGGGTGGAAGGTATTCAACCTGCGACGCTTCATTGAAGCTGTCGTCTGGTACGCTGCGATCCAGGCCCGGCGTGCCGAGCAGGTCGTCACCCGCGTCGAGGTCGAGTCCGAGGTCAAGGTCGACATCGAGATCGACATCGAGTGCTTCCCTTGGAGCAGGAGCTGTGCTGCGGTTTTTTGGGCTTTGGTTGACCTTTGGGCCATTCTCTGGCTTGGCAATCGGGGCGTGAAACACCGCGGTATACCGGCCGAGGTCGATGCGGTCGCCATACTGCAGCGATGCCTCGCCTTCGATGCGACTGCCGTTCAGGTGGACGCCGTTTTGAGCGCCGAGATCCACGACGATGTAGTCGCCTTCCCGCCGCTCAATGCGGGCATGGAAACGCGACAATGTGCGGTCGTCGAGAACGATGTCGTTTTTCGGGTGCCGGCCAAGACCGACGACTGCCCCCGCGAGCTGGTGCTCGGCGCGTTGCATGTCGCCCTCGTAGATGACCAGCCGGCTCACACCGAGAAGACTAGTGCATCCATGTGTGGGCGTCCTGTTTCTCGTGGGTCGAGAATATGCTGACGCAGATCAGGGGGTGGGTTCAGCGCATACACGCAGGTGACGACGACGGAGACGGGAGAGGGTCAACCAGCCTCCCAGTGCCGCGATGGGGGCCCACCGCGCTTCCCCTGACCCGTGGGCGCAGAGGGTTTCATCGAACGTGATGGACGCGGGCAGAGGTCGACCAACCCCATAGCACTCCCCAGGCTCAGCGCTGTTCGCCGGGTACAGGGTGCACAACCCGTCGATATCGTCGTCGGCAAGGCTGCGTTTCTCGGTGTCCGTCTCTGACGCGGATGCAAACATGGTGGCTTCGAGAGCCCCTGGTGCGTCGTTGGGCGGATGGTCCAAGCCCATCACGTGACCCAATTCATGGGTCAACGTATTTTCCAGGTCGAATGCGGGCTCACAGCCCGGCGAGCCCGGGTCGCATGTGGTGAACGTGAAGGCGACATCGTTGATCTCGATGTCGGCGTCCAAAAGTCGGCCAGTGGACGTATCAAACGTCACCGTGGTGATGGCGAGAGCACCAAGAGTGTGCACCCAGCGATCAAGCTCGTCGCCCGGCGTGTCATTGCGGAAAACAACAATGTTCTCGTTGAGGGGGCTTCCGCTGCCAGCGTGCCAATTGAAGCCGACGACACGCTGCTGCGATGGCGATCCAACGCTGATGGAAGCGTCTGAGCACGAAGGGGCTGTCCATGTCTCTGTGGCCCTCACCATGACGTCGACCAATGACCCGGCTGCGACCTCAAAGCCACCGCCCAGCGGGTGAACAACGACGCTCCGCTCTGGCCAGAATACGCTTGGACCCAGGGCCGGCGTTCTGGTGCACG
>CAJBHN010000448.1 GCA_903952805.1 uncultured Myxococcales bacterium
CCTCTTCAGGGGCTCGCCGATGCCTTGAATGCCGTGCGCAAGGAGAACGGCTCGTGTGAATTCCTGCTGTCGGGGACGATGTCGGTGACCAACGGCATCATCGCCGTGCCGGACTTGAACCAACTGGCGCTGGTGCGAACGGTTTCTCAAGATCTGCGCAGTCGCGACGTCGGTGGCTTTCGCGTCTTCGTCGCGGCTGACCCACATATCGTCCGCAACCTGATTACGGCTGTGTTCAGCGGGGCGTCCGGGGCGTCGACGTCAGGTGACTTTGACGTGCTGCGCGCCGCGCCGATTGAGGCCATGTTGCGCCAACTGCATTCGCAGGAGGTGACGACCATCAAGGCACGCGACCCCGCCGAGCGGGCGCTGAGTTTGTATGCAGCGCTGATTTCCGTCGTGCAGCGAGCGATTGAATCCGCGCGGGGCGGAGGACAACTCGGTGTGGGGGCCTCGGCGACGCGCGTGCTTCGCGAGGTGATCGATGCCGGCGTGACCGTGCCGCATATCTTGCTGATGCTGGCGTTCCTGCGCGACGACAGCGTGCCCTATCTGCCCCGCCACCTCGCCGGCACCACGATTCTCAGTGTGCTGGTCGCCCTGGAAATGCGCTTGCCACGCAGCGAACTGCTCCACATTGCCAGTGTGGCTCTCCTTCATGAGGCGGGCACCGCCGTCCATGGCGGACACCTCGAAGGCGTGGTGGGGGCGCTGAGTGCGGAGGACCGCCAGCTTGTTCGCGACTTGCCGCTGTTGTCGGCTCGCATGTTTCTGCGGCGCTCGTCGGTGGACCACGACGCGCTGCGGGCCGTGGTGGCGGCGGTCGAATGCAAGCGCCCCTATGACCAACCAGTCGACGCTGCTTCAGGCCTGTCCGTGCCGCTGTCGACGATCGACGTGTCGGCCCCGCGCCGCACCATGCTCAGCGCTCGCATCATCCAGGCGTGCTCGACCTTGGACGCCCTCATGAGCGCGCGCTCGTTTCGGGCCGCGCTTTCCATCCCCGAAGCGCTGGCCAAGATTCAGGCTGGCGACCCGCGCCTGGATCCGGTGGTCATGAAAGCCCTGACCGAGGTCGTGTGCGACCCCCGTCGCCTGGTCGGGAGTGCGGTGCGCAAGTCGCCGGTGGCGCGCATCAAACTCGCACGACGTGCCGTGGCCCCTCCCGTGACCACCTGATGTCGCGGCCCGCCACCGACCCCTGGTTTGATCCGAGCAAGGCTCCGACCAGACGCATCAAGTGATTGAAAGAAGACAGCTTTTTGTTTCCGCCCCAACTGGGGGCCAAAGCGGCGCGGTCATCGCTACGTTCCTCTGCCAGGACGAGCCGGACGAGTTCCGGTTGGGAGCAGACTGACCATGTCAATCATCGGACCCAAGGGACCCCCAGATGCCTCGGCCAGCGCCAAGGTGCTGCAGTTCCGTCGGCCGACGCAGACGGCGGCTGCGCCCGCGACGCCAATGGTGGCGACCGAGGTCACCGACCCGTCCCGGTCGGCAGTGACCCGGTCACAGACCGGGGCCGCCGCGGTTTTCGACAGTCAGGCCGGCCAGAGCGTCCCGTTCAGTGCCCCCGTGGAGGGCGCCGCCCTCAGCCAGCTGGTGGCTCGACTCAAGGCCCGAGGTGACCAGGGCGTGGTCGCCAGCGCGGTCAGCGGCCCCACCGTGGTGCAGACCCAAGAAGGCAAGGTGTTGTCGGGGTCGGTGCAGATCGAGAGCCGCAGCGGGCTGCAGAAGCTCGAGGGCATCGTCCGCGTTGGCGGCAGCCTCGCCGTGGAGGGCCTGCTCAAGAACGCCGATCTGCTGGCGTTGGGGGACCTCAAGGTTGTTGAGGGCCGATTGACCTTTGAGGGGCTCAAGCAGAAGTCCTGACGGCCCGTGGGCTGTCTGGTCGAGGGTGACGTCGTCAACGCCGCTCTCGCACGACCAGAGCCTCAGTGACCCTTGGCCAGGCGACTGCGGGCCACGTTGCCATCGCGGTCGAGAAAGTAGAGCCAGCCGTCTTCGCGCTCGTGGCGCACGGCCGCCACCGCCTCGGGTGGGCGTGACGACGTTCGCTTGTCGCCGCCGCGCACCATTGGCACCCGCATGATGGGCGTCAGCCCCTCGTGGCTCAGCCCGAGGTAGTAGAGGAACCCAGGATCGCGGGCGACGCCGACGCGGGCGACCACCTGCGTCCCTCGTGGGCGCGCGGCGCGGGGACCTCCATCGGGCTCGATGATCTCGACGTTGGACAGATCGACCGCGTCGTCGTCGTCGTCGTCGTCGTCGTCGTCGTCGTCGTCGTCGTCGTTGTCGTTGTCGTCGTCGTCGTCGTCGTCGAGGTCATCGTCGTCGAAGTCATCGTCGTCGAAGTCATCGTCGTCGAAGTCGTCGTCGAAGTCGTCGTCGTCGAGGCCGCCGGCGATGGTGAGTCCGAGTTCGGCGTTGCCGTTGAAGGTCGCCAAGACCAGCAACAAGGGGCGCAACAGATCGTCCTGCAGGGGGGTGGCGACGGCCGAGGCGGCCAGGCGGAGAGCGGACTGGGAAGCGACGCTCCACGCCTCGGCGAGGTCGTCGTCGATACCCTCTTCTTCCAGGAGGCGTCCGAGTTCCAGTTGGGCCGCACAGGTCAGCAGCGAGAATTGCTCGGGGCCGCTGCGGCTCTCGGCGAGGGACACGAGGGCCGGCACGAGGCGCCGCCCGACACTTCCTTCTTCTTCTTCTTCTTCTTCTTCTTCTTCTTCTTTTTCTTCTTCTCCCTCGTCGGCGTCGTTGATTCCGCTCGGGTCGTCGACGACCTCGAACTCCATCATTTCCAGCAGGGCGGCGGCGCGGTCATCGATGTCGTCGCCACACAAGCGGCGCAG
>CAJBHN010000449.1 GCA_903952805.1 uncultured Myxococcales bacterium
CCGTCGCCGCCGGCCTGCTCACCGCCATGCCCACGCTCATCGCCCATCACACGATGTGGGGCGCTCCGTGGCGCACCGGCTACAGCTTCCTTGAAAACCCCCAATATCAGCCGCTGGTGCAAGGCACGTTCTTCGGCATCGGCCTGCCACAGCCGTCGGTGTGGCTCACAACGCTGGTATCGCCGGAACTCGGGTTGTTTTTTTTCTCGCCGTTTCTGCTGCTGGGCCTGCTGTGGTTCTGGCGACGCGACGCAGCGGGAGCTGGCACCGAGGTCGTCGTCGTCGCGTCCGTCATGATTGCCACGCTGCTGTTCATCGCCGGCTTTCGCGGCTGGCGAGGCGGCTGGTCGGTTGGTCCCCGCTACATCTTGGAGCTCGCTGGCATCTTGGCGGTAGGCGCCGTCGACGGTGTCGGCCGCCTGCCTCGTCGAGCACGGCTCCCGCTGCTGATGGCGCTGGTGTCGGTGTCGGTGCTGCACAGCGGGCTGGCAGGGTCATTTTTTCCGCACCTCCCCGACGTGCTGCGCGCTCCGGTCGGCGAGCTGGTGTTGCCGCTGATCGCTCGGGGCTTCTGCCCCGACAGCCTGCCCCTGTGGCTGGGTGCGACGCCGATGGCGGGCGCCGTCACCATCACCAGCGTCGTGCTGGCAGCCCCGCTGCTGGTGTGCCTTGTCCACCGACGCTTCGCGGCAGCGCTGGCCATGCTGGTGTTGCTGCCGACTGCGTGGCTCGAGGTGAACGCCGTGTCGGTCAGCGCCATCCGGGCGAAGGAGGTGCGGCGCGCCACGGACAACTGGCGCCCCGAGAGAGGCAATCCGTACCTCGCCGACATCGTCAGCGCCCCTGTCGGCACCCGCCTGGCCATCGATCGCGTCCGCACCATCGGGCCACGGCTGCCCCCTCCCTGCACCGACCAAGCCCGTCCCCGCCGCACCGACGTTGGCCCCGGTACGGCCGCGGTGCGCGCTGCGGTCGACGACGTCGACGGAGGCTTGATGGTGGTCGACGACGCCCTGGCGGACCACATGGGGGCCGTCGGCGGCGCGGCGTTGCTCGTGTCCTTGAGCGACTTGCCCCGGCTGCGCGGCTTTCCGTGTGCTGGTCCCATCGCCGTCGTCGTGCGCCCCGGCACAGCCCTGGTCCCGTCGCTGGCCGCCCTGCCGGTTATCGAGGAACGCGAACTCGGTGAGGGCTACGTGCTGCGGCGGCTGCAACGGCCGGCTGCGCGACCATGACGACGTCGCTGCACGCCTTTCTTGGTGGTCTGGCCCTGGTGGTGATGGCGGGGGTCTTGCTCTCGGGCTGGCGCACCGTGTTGGCCCGGATGGCGGTCGGCCACGCATCCATCGCCGCCGCGCTGGCGCTGGCCTCGCTGGCCGTCGTCGATGTCTGCGGCGGCGTCGTCGGCAGCGTTGGCGGGGGCCTCGCGCTGGTGGTCGCCGGCGTGGCCGGGGCTGGCGCCATCGCCCGGTGGCGCTTGGCCGCAACAACGTCGACCACGGCGCCGTCGTGGACCGGCGCCGAACTGACAGTGGCCGTCCTGCTGGGCACATTTATGGCCTGGTGTGCGCTGGGGAGCTGGATGTGGGACGAACGTTCCACCCATCTGCCCCTCGCTGGCGCCGTCGCCCGTGGCGTCGTGCCCCTGGAACATCCGGTTTTTCCCGGTCAGCCGCTGCAGTACCACCCGGGCTACGCCGTCGTCGTCGGCGTCGTCCGCCTGTTGAGCGGCCTGCCCCTCGACGTCTGCGCTGACCTCGTCACCATCGTGGCGGTCGTCGTGCTGCTCTGGACGCTGCGGGACCTGCTGCGTGCCCTCGCGGCTGCCTGCGATCAGGCCTGCCACCAGCTCCTGGGGCCTTCCCAGGCC